>CALZEZ010000120.1 GCA_945643825.1 uncultured Lachnospiraceae bacterium | reverse complement strand
GCCAAGCTCTACCCACTGCGGCAGCATCGTCTCATCTGCGCCCAGTTCTCCGCAGATTCCTACCGTGATTCCTGCCTTATGGGCGTTCTCGACCGTCAGGGCAATCAGCTTAAGGAGTGCCGGATGATGGGGATCAAAGAAGGGCGCAAGGGATGCATTCTGTCTGTCCATTGCCATCGTATATTGTCCCAAATCGTTAGTTCCTATGCTGAAAAAGTCTACCCGGGAAGCAAGCTTGTCACTAATCAGGGCTGCTGCAGGTGTTTCAATCATAACTCCTGTCGGCAGCTTTCTCCATGCAATCCCCCTGGCGGTAAGCTCTTCGCCGGCCTCCCGCACCAGTTTTTCAATCCGATCCAACTCCTGTATGGACGTAATCATTGGGTACATCACATGGGCATTTCCGTACATACCGGCGCGTAAAATAGCCCGCAGCTGTGTCTTGAACAGCTCCGGATTGGCCAGGCACAAACGAATTGCCCGGCACCCAAGTGCCGGATTCTCCTCTTCGGGGAATCTCATATAATCCACCTGCTTATCCGCTCCCAGATCCAGGGTGCGTAAAATCACCGGCTTATTCCTCATCGTTCGAAGAATCGTGCGATAAATCTGAAACTGTCTCTCCTCAGACGGAGCTTCCCTGGACTCGATAAAGAGAAACTCACTGCGCAGAAGACCGATTCCTGCTGCGTCATTCTCAAGAACAGCCTCCAGGTCCCGGATTCCGCCGATATTGGCATAGATCCCAAGCTTCTTTCCTGTGCTCGTCTCATCAGGAAGTCCTTTCATACTTTGTAAGCCGGTTAATCTTCTCTCTTCCTCTTTTTTCTCCTCCCGCATCTGTTCCCAGAGACTTTCCTTCGGCTCCACGATAAGCTGTCCCTTACGACCATCCAGAATAGCCTTCTTGCCCTTGAGCTGTTCGATCTCTCCTGAAGACAATTCCGGGCACACCATCGCCGGAATATCCATCGTCCTTGCCAAAATCGCCATATGAGAATTCTCGGAGCCGGACTGCGTCACGAAGCCTAGCACCTTACCGCGGTCAAGCTGGATCGTCTGTGATGGCTTTAGCTCCTGTGCAATCATAATAGAGGGCTCCTTTAACCTGGGGGCGCGCCGTCCCTCACCGGAAAGAATGCCGATCAGGCGCTCTGCCACATCTCTTACATCTGCGCCTCTTGCCCGCAGATAGGCGTCCTCCGAGGACAGAAACATTTTTTCCTGTCTGGTGCATTCCACACTGACCGCATACTCGGCGCAGACTTTTTCTTCTATTATTCTTCTCTCGATGCTGTCACCAAGTCCCACGTCACGCAGAATCATCTGATGCATCTCAAAAATCATTGCATAGTCCGTTCCGACCTGGAGGCTCGCTGCCTCGTAGAGACCTCTCAGCTGGTGATCTGCCGCCTCCCTCGCAATGCGGAAGCGTTCACATTCCGCCTCGGTATCTTCGATCTCGATCCGCTCCACCTGATGCTCTGTGGTGCAGTAGGCATATACCGGTCCCATTGCGATTCCGTCTGAAATTTTATCGCCTTGCAAAATTCTGGTATCCATAATAATCTCCATTTCACAGAGGTCTTAATATCGCGAAAGCAGCTCCTCCACCTGCTCGATGGTCGCGAAATCCTGCGAAAAAGCAGTTGCACTTCTGGTTGCCACCGCCCGATAAAATGCCTGTTTCGATGTCTCGCCGCGCACAAGCCCTGTTAAGAAGCCTGCCACCATCGAGTCGCCTGCTCCTACCGCATTGACCAGCCTTCCCTCCGGCGCCGCTGTCTCATAGACCTGTCCGGAATCGCTCACATAAACGGCTCCCTGCCCGCCAAGCGAGACAATCACGTTTCGCGCACCAAGCTCGATGAGCCTGTGCGCATAGGGTCCAACTTCCTCCCGGGTCGTGAGCTCGACTCCAAACAATTCGCCAAGCTCGTGATGATTGGGCTTGACTAAAAAAGGGTGCTCCGGCAGGACGCTTCGCAGTGTGTCTCCGGAGGTATCCACTATCACAGGGACACCTCTTTTGGCTGCAAGACGAAGTACCTGGAGGTAAATGTCCTGATCCATGCCTGCGGGCACACTTCCACCAAGGACAAGATAGTCTCCTGCTTCCATTTTTTCCAGACGAGAGAAAAACAGCGCAAGCGCCTCCTTCAAAACCGCAGGACCGACTCCGTTAATCTCTGTGCCCTCCAGATTCTTAAGCTTCACGTTGATTCTGGAATTGCCCTGCGGGAGCATAATAAAATCCGTCCGGATTCCTGTGCGGCGTAGGCTTTCCTCGATCTGTCTTCCGGTGAAGCCTGCCAGAAAGCCTAATGCCACGCTCTCAATGCCCATCTGTTTTAATACAATCGATACATTTATACCCTTTCCTCCAGGTTTATATTCCTCGGAAAGAGCTCTGTTGGTATGTCCCTGCTGCAATCCGTCCACCGTGAGGAACAGATCAAGGGACGGATTCCATGTTACAGTATAAATCATAACAAATCCTTTAGAACAGCTTGTCGAAGCGTTCCATTGCCTCTATGGTGTTTTCACGATTGCCAAAGGAGGTCAGCCGGAAGAAATAGGTGCCGTTCTTGCCAAAGCCCGCTCCCGGTGTGCCGACAACCTGTGCATTTTGCAGAAGGTAATCAAAGAACTCCCAGGACTCCATGCCGTTTGGACATTCAAACCAGATATAAGGGGAATTTATACCACCATAGTAGCGGATGTTCTTCTTCTCCATCATCGAAGCGATGATGCGGGCGTTCTCCTGATAGTAGGCGATATTCTCACGACACTGCTTCATGCCCTCCTCGGTGAAGGCTGCCGCAGCACCGGCTTGTACCACATAGGAAACCCCATTGAATTTTGTACTCTGACGGCGTTTCCACATCGCATGCATCGACATCGGTGTACCATCCGAGGCAGCAAAGACTAACTCCTTCGGGACAACAGTATAGCCGCAGCGAGTGCCGGTAAAGCCCGCGGTCTTTGAGAGGGAGCAGAACTCGATCGCACATTTCTTTGCGCCCTCAATCGCATAGATGCTTCTCGGCAGAGTCTCATCGGTAATAAAGCATTCATAGGCAGAATCAAACAGAATGACTGCCTCATTTGCAATCGCATAATCGACCCATTCCTTTAGCTGTTCTGCGTTGTAGGCAGCACCGGTCGGGTTGTTCGGCGAGCAAAGATAAATAATATCTGCATGTACAGAAGGATCCGGCATCGGGAGAAAATGATTCTCGGCATTTCCATCCACGTACGTTATCTCTCGTCCGCACATGATGTTGGTGTCCACATAAACCGGATAGACCGGATCCGGAATCAGAATGGTGTTGCCCGCTCCAAACAGATCGGTGATATTTCCGGTATCACTCTTTGCTCCGTCCGAGATAAAGATTTCATCCGGGTCAACCGCTACGCCGTTTCGCGCATAATAGTCTGAAACTGCTTTTCGAAGGAATTCGTAGCCCTGTTCCGGTCCATAGCCCTTGAAGGTTTCTGAGGAGGCCTGCGCATCCACACCATCATGTAAGCCTTGAATCACGCCTGCTCCAAGCGGTAAAAACACATCACCGATTCCAAGGCGGATGACCTTCTTATCCGGGTTTGCCGCTGCATAATCGTTCACGCGGTGAGCAATCTCTGCAAACAGATAGTTCTCTTTCAGGTTCAGGTAGTTTTCGTTTAATTTCGGCATAGCTGTCTCTCCTTTGTTGTTGTATTTTTTTGTAATACTAGCAAAACATGCTTTTATCGTCAATCTCTAATAGGCAGGGCGCGGGAAAGTAATCTGCCTCCAGCCTGCTGCCCCCGGCAGTCCCAAATCATAGGAATCAATACAGACATAGACGTTGTCCGCATCAAAATAGAAGTTAAAATCTCCATATTTCTCATATACATTCTGCTCAAGACCTTCTATCATGTCATTCCCAAATTCATTTTCAAGCGCCCGCACTATTACCTCGTTTATCTCATCGATGCTCATGCCAAGAACCTCATGAAGTTTGACTCTCCTTCTGGTGGTCCAGTCAAAGTTAGCACTTTCCCAGCCTCCATTGCTGACGCCTCCCATGAACCAATACCATTCACGTCCCACGCTGATATAGCGATCGTCATAATAGACGCTTGCTGCGGTCAGCGGCCGGTAGTACAATTCGGTGTCTGCGTACATGCTGTCATCACTATATGCCTCGTTTGACGCATCGTAGGCATACTGATCCTCCGAAAGATTCAGCCAGTCATTTAACCAGCTTGCCACTGACGGATTGTCACTCTCAACAAACACCTCATCATAGAATGCCACCACCGGATAGGCGCTGTCCGGATTACTGTAGTCCACTCTTTCTATCCAATGATTCCGGATACGATTGGCTTCCAGAAAGCTTTCCTGGTCGCGGTAGAAGGTATAATCCATCGTGCCAAGATACGAGATATCACCTGTCTCATAATATTGATACATGTCGTTATATTTTTGGTAAAGCTCCGAATTCTGTCCCTCCAGTTTGAAGATTAACTCAAGTCCATCTCCCTGCGGATTCATGAGAAGGGCTTCGTCAAGACTTGCTGCCGATGCGGTAAACCCAAGATTCTCAAGCCGTCTTGCATCCTCTGCGATCATATCCTCCATGTCACTGAATTCACTTCCCATCAGGGTTTCCTCGAATACGCTCTGAAAATCCCCATTTTCAAAGGAAAGGACACGGATGTATTCATAGGTTCCGTCCGCATAAACGCAAACTGATGAGAAGCCGTTTTCCACAAGATAATATCCGTTCTGCCCCGGAATCTGTTTCAGATAGTAATTGTGTCTGATAACATCCGCACCGTCAAAGAAGCCTGCCTCGGATGCAATCTCTCCTGTCAGAGTGACCTGTCCGCCCTCAATCCGGTAGAGCCATAGATTCATAATGCCATAATCTCTGATTCCAAGGACAAGCATCTCCTCTGCTCCATCTCCGTCCAGATCTCGGATGATATGGTTGCCAACCCCATACATATCGGGCACTTGATCCGGTTCAATATATTCCTGTTCCCCTTCTGTGATGTGAACATAGCTTGCCTGATAGGTCGTAAGACAGGCAAGCTCCCCATCGGCAGCTAGCAGCTCCTCTTCATAAAAGCGTTCAAAAATCTCCGTGGGGGTCTCGGACAGGGTAAGCTGTTTTTCCTCGTCCTGCGTCTCAAGTAAGCGTCCGGGCTCCTCCTTTGCGGTTGGTTCCTCTACCTCCTGCTCTATCTGCATGGTCGGCTGCTCTTTATTACTTTTACCGCCCATGATCAGGCGAAGACCAAACACAATCACAAGCACCGCCACCAAAAGAAACAAAACGCAGCCGATCACGATGCCGATGATCAGTCCGGCATTACTCTTCTTTTGCGGCAGCTG
>CALZEZ010000119.1 GCA_945643825.1 uncultured Lachnospiraceae bacterium | reverse complement strand
AATGGTCTGTGCTGTAAAAATGCCCTCAAAGAAAATGATAACCTTCAGGATATTTCTGTTCTCTCTCAAAATAGCTGCGCTTAGTTTGAAGTGGTCTACAAGCTGATTTTTCCCGTTGTGTTCGCGTCTGTCGACCGGCGCCTCAACCATGCACAGCACCGGCAGCAATGCACAAACTGCAATGATAAAAGATGCGCCGTAGCAATAGGCAAATGAATATTCCGCCAGAATTCCACCAAGCACCGTTGCCATTCCCTGTGATATTTCAATTAATACATTAAGTCTTCCGCTCACGCCGATATAGTGCTCTTCCTGGCCGATCGCCTTCATGCTATCATACACCAGCGCTTCTTCGGAGCCGGAATTAAAATTATTGCCGAGAGCATGAATAAAGAAGCTTAATGCGAATATCCAGAAGCTTCTGGATAAAAGCATAATAAAACAGGAGACCGCGACAAGAATTCTGCTGATCACCATGCTTTTCTTACGTCCGAGCAGATCTGCCATTGCTCCTGAGGGAATCTCAAACACCATGCTTGTAATATGATACACTCCCTCCAAAATCCCAATCTGTCCTAAATTCATTCCACAATAAGCCAGATATAAAACCCATATACTGCTCTGCATGTTCATGTTCTGAATAAAGACACTTATATAATCTAATCCTATATTTCTTTTCAATTTTTTCTGTAATTTACTTGTCATTTTTAAGCCTCATTTCTAATCGTTACTTTATTTTGGGCAACAAAAAAGCAGCTCGACAAACTTCATCAAACTGCTCTGGGCTTACTACATTTCACTGATTTAGGACAAGCTTTATTCACTCATCACCTAAAAAAGGGCGCAGTAATCCCGTAAAAGTCAAAATTGCATGTTTTTGAATTTGAACTGCTACTGCAAATAGGAGTATATCCTAATCCGTTCATACTGCACTTTCCTTTCTGATTTATCACATACGTCTGCATAATAACATATGTCTTCCGGAATTTCAATACCACCTTAAGTTTCCTATTACCAAGTAAACTGACTGCGTAGTTAGATAAGAATCGTTATCAAGCCGATAACAGCTGCCATGGGAATCCCTATCACGAAGCCTCTCAGACCATTTATCAGGCTTCGTTTGGTGAGCAGCTTGTATTCTTCGTCCATGTCCTCCGTGCCTGGCAGACGGCACTTCTTCCAATGTGCCAAGATTCCGATATCAAGCACCAATGTATCAAACACATTTACCACAGTCCAGAGAATATAGCAATATATGCATCCCTGAAGGAAGGTTCTCGCTCCGGCAAAATAGACCATTCCAAATATCAAAAACAGTATAAGAACACTCCCAAGCAGCTTCTTAAGAATAACTCTTTTCGAATGTCCCTCTGGCTTGCTAAGCCTGCTCTCCGGATGTAATTCCATATAGCGTTTTTGAATTGGTTCCGGATATTCATTCAGCCAGAAGGTAGGTCTCTTGACGGTCGAACCAACAATTACTATGCCAAATACGATACAACAAGCTATGCTTTCTACGAATAATATCATCGGGTCTTCTCCTATTTTCTGAAACAGTTCCGCCTAACACTAATTAATGCTGATTTGTACTTTTTCCATGTTATCTGCAGACACTGTCAGGATTGTCTTACCCTCCTCGTATCCACTGCGGATGATGGCTGTTGCATGACCCCGGAAGCTGACTGTCTTATTGTCGGTGTAGTTTTCCTCCGTCACAGGATTTCCGGTGCCAAAGGCTGCCAGGTAACCGCTGCCCTCCACCGCTGCAGTTAACGAAATCTCTGCATCCGTGACAAGCTTATCATCCTCATCCAGAATATCAATATTTACATATACAAGATCGTGGCCATCTGCTCTTAAGGCTGTCTTTTCGGGGGTGATGCGCAGCTTCGCAGGTTCTTTTGCGGTTTCAAGAAGATCCCGGCTCACCTCTTTGCCATCCTTGTAGCTCACTGCTTCCAGCCTTCCGGGCACAAAAACAGTATCAAAGCGAACGGAGTTTGGCAGCTTGCCGTCCTTTGCAACCGCTTTTCTTTCAACACTCTGTCCGTTTACCAGTATTTCAACCTCATCTGCTCTCGAAAATACAACGAGCTGTATCGGTTTGTTCTCGTATCCTTCATAGTTCCAGCACGGAGTGACATCCGGAAAGCCCCACATGCTCATAAGCTCCACTTTACCAAAGTGCTTCGGATGTAAGGTGTACAGCCAGGTCTTCTCGCTGCCCCATACGACGCTCCGGTATGCACCCTGCGCAAGCATGCGGCCTGTGATGTCATAATCTGCATCGTTTGCACATCTCCAGGGGTAGGGTGAGGTTGTCGGCGGCATGATCGCCCATGGACCCTTCTCCACAAGCGGGTCATCCTGATCAACATACACAGCTTTTCCGATTCCGGCTTCCCCGATGTAATCCCACGCCGTCCATGTAAAGTCACCGATCACATACGGCGTTGCTTCCACCATAGGCCAGCGGAAGCCGATCTCCTGTGGGAAATTCTCCGAGCCGAGAATCACCCGCTCCGGGAACAGCTTATGATCATTCTCATACAGGTCTTCCATGTAGTTGTAGCCAACGATATCTAGTCCGTTGGTGAAGGGCTCGGTGTATCTCTCCCATAAGGTAGAGGCGTCCTCCTGCTTGGCATTCTGACTTAAATCCTGTCCCTTCGCCATTCTGTCATCGAGTCCGCTCCAGAAGGAACATATTCCATTGCTGATCGGTCTCGTTGCATCCAATGTACGTATGGTTTCCGCAAGCTTTGTTGCAAGCGTGTAGCCATTGTTTAGTCCCCCTCGCTCCGGGATTTCATTTCCGGTGGACCACATGATAACAGAGGGGTGCACGCGGTCTCTTTTCACATAAGCGGTCAGATCCTGCTGCCAGTAGTCTGTAAAATACTGGCTGTAATCCCCCGCTCTCTTAGCCATGCCCCATGCGTCAAAGGCTTCATCAAAAATATACATTCCAAGTCTGTCACACGCCTCTACCAGCGCAGCGGACGGTGGGTTATGCGCGGTTCGAATCGCATTGAAGCCAAGCTCCTTTAGCTTCTTTACTTTTCTTGCTTCGCTCTCATATAAGGATACGGCACCAAGCAGTCCATTATCGTGATGGAGACAGCCACCTCTTAACTTCTCGGTCTTTCCGTTAATGCGAAGTCCTCTGACTGCATCTGCTGTGATTGTGCGAATACCAAACAGTACGGTCTCCTCATCTATCGTATTTTTTTCATTTTTCTCAAAATGTGTACGGAAGGTTCCGATATCCTGCGCAGTAACCTTGACAGAGTAAAGGTTTGGCGCATCAATGCTCCAAAGCTTCGGATGCTCCAGATGAAATGCAAGTCTTGCCGTTTCCTGCCTATTTGGATTTATCTGTACCACCCTTTTTGTTTTTGTCACAGGCTCACTGCTGCCCTCCCGCGATAAGACAACCGTCACTTCTGCCAGACGGTTTTGCCCGGTGCAGTTGCAAAGGTCAATCTGCGCCTCCAGGAAAGCAATGTCATCGCTCACTTCCTTCGTGTAGACGTAGACTCCATCTGTCGCGATATGTACTCGCGGACTATGGCACAGTGTCACGGAGCGAAACAGTCCGGAGCCGGTATACCATCTGGAGCTTGGCTGCACTCCGGTGTTGACGTTGATGGTAATCCGATTCTTTTCACCAAAAGTGACATAGTCTGTGATATCCACATAAAATGGGGAATATCCATAGTGATGCTCTCCTACTTTACATCCATTTACATCAATGGAAGCATGCATCATGACACCATCAAACTGCAGTCCGATGCACTCTTCTTTCCATTCCACCGGAATGCTGACATGCTTGGTGTAGTTGCATATATCACCGGAAAAATACCCGGAATCCATCTGTGCTGCGGCATCAGGGGAAACCTTTGTGCTGATCATTCCATCATGCGGTAGATTTACAACAATTCCCGGATCTGACTCCAGCATGCCGATGGAATCCAGCATTCCTCTTCGAAAGGTCCATTTTTCATCCAAATTAATGTGCTGCATCTTCGTTACTCCTTGTGGTCAATTTATTTTTTCAGCTTCCAGATCCCGGAAAGATTGTCAAGAGCTGCCTTAAGGGTGTCATCCTTCTTGGCAAAGTGAAGGCGGATAAGGTTGTTCACATCCTCTCGGAAGAAGCTCGATCCCGGAACGGCTCCAACACCGACTTCTCTTGCCAGGTCAATACAGAACTCCTCATCGTTCTGATAACCGAACTCCCCAATGTCGACCATGACATAATATGCGCCCTGAGGGTTGGTAAATGTCAGTCCGATGTCACGCAGTCCGTCAGTAAACAGGTCTCTCATATGGGTGTAGTGTGCCTGTAATTCCTGATAATAGGAATCGTCAAACTCTAACCCGACGAGTGCTGCTTCCATTAGTGGCGCTGCGGCACCTACGGTCAGGAAGTCATGAACCTTTTTCACACGGTCAATAATATCCGGATTTGCAATGACATATCCCAGTCGCCAGCCGGTGATCGAATAGGTCTTGGACAGGGAGGAGCAGATAATCGTGCGTTCTCTCATGCCGGGCAGGCTCGCCATATATACATGCTTATGAGGGGCATAGACGATGTGCTCATATACCTCGTCCGTAATCACATAGAGATCATATTTGATCGCCAGATCAGCAATGACCTTCAATTCCTCATAGGTAAAGACCTTGCCGCAGGGGTTCGATGGATTGCAGAGAATAAGTGCCTTAACATCAGGCTGCTTCATGGCTTCTTCGAGTACATCAGCATCAAAGTCAAACCGAGGGGGTACAAGCGGGACATAGATCGGTTGTGCACCGCTAAGGATCGCATCGGCTCCGTAGTTTTCATAGAATGGAGAAAACACCACCACCTTGTCCCCTGGATTGCAAACGCTCATCATGGATGCCATCATGGCCTCCGTGCTGCCGCAGGTGACAACAATCTCTGTATTTGGATCAATGTCCATGCCTGAAAAATGCTTCTGCTTCTTCGCCAATGCTTCTCTGAAGTTCTGTGCTCCCCAGGTAAGCGCATACTGATGTGGGCCCTCCGGGGCGATTTGGGCTAATCTGTCTGTAATCTGCTTTGGCGGGTCAAAGTCCGGAAAGCCCTGTGATAGATTCACTGCATTATATTCCAGTGATACTCTTGTCATACGTCTGATGACGGAATCTGTAAATGTGTCTGTTCTTGTGCTTAATGTTTTCATTTTTTCCGGGTTATGTAGTTATACCTTCTCAAATCGTCCGACTTCTTTTTCGAGCTCTCTGGCAATGATCTGGTTGTTATCGCTCTCGTCTTTGATATTTTCCATTGCTCTGACAAGCACAGTTACGTCTTCGGCAACTCCTGTTATACCATTTGCGCTGTCCTCGACTGTACT
>CALZEZ010000118.1 GCA_945643825.1 uncultured Lachnospiraceae bacterium | reverse complement strand
CAGAAAGCCGACGGAATAAACCGTCGGCAAGTCAAAAAACTTTATTCCGTTAAACTCTACCGGGTTGTGCGATGCAGAGATCACAACGCCGGCATCCACCTTATATTTCTTGGTAAGATAAGCAACTGCCGGTGTCGGAATCACTCCTACATAGACGCAGTTTGCTCCGACAGAGCACGCTCCTGCCATCAGGGCATTTGCCAGCATGTCTCCGGAAATTCTGGTGTCACAGCCAACCATAATGGTCGGTTTATGCTCATTCTCCTTGGTCAGCACATAAGCACCTGCCTGACCAAGCTGCATTGCCAATAACGGCGTCAGCTCCTCGTTTGCAACACCGCGAACTCCATCTGTTCCAAATAATCTAGCCATTGGTTAATCCATCCTTCTAAATTTAATCTACACTTTCACTCTCGGTAGCAGAGATGATCAGATTTGCCTTTACAGGCACTGCCACCTTCAGGTCTCCGAGATTGTTAAAGAGTAATTCCACCTCGTAGATACCGGGTACAAGCTCCTCGGCTCCGGATAGTCCTGCATCCGACATAAAAGCATTCATATCCGCATATCCGATGATATTTCTGTCCTGTGCGGCATTCACTACATTGGGAAGCCCCATCACAGAAACATGGTATTCCTTTGTTTCCTCATCGCCAATCTCCAGCTTGGCATCAAAGCCCTCAGGTACATTTACGACAACCAGACTGTCCTTGGAGATGGACAATGTTTTGGTCTCAGCTTTATCAATCTCAACAGTTACCGCAACCGTTCCGTCGAAACCACTTTCTGCCCATCCGATTCCAACCGGCAAATATGGAGTCAGATTGATATAAACCGTCATATCCTCGGACTGTCCGGTGATATTCAGTTCCGTTTCGGGAACAACAATGGAGGAAACCTTTGCCAGATTGTTAGTGTTGCCACAAATCTTTACAAGCTCCGGCTCAGCGGTTATCACACCGGTGTCCAGATATCCACTCGCAGGCGTTCCCTGCACAGCCAGTTCAAGCGGAACCTCCTTCGTTCCGAGCACCTCTACCGTTACTCGCACCTGATTACAGTTCGTATACAGAGCAGGATGGGACACTTCGTTGCCCTCTGCATCATACAAAACAACACCCACATAGGTTGCAACCGTGCTCGTAGCTCCGGAAACATCCACATTCACAGCCGCCTTGGTAATCGAAGATACAACAGATGCCGGTCCCTCGATACGAACAAGGTTCTGATCGGTATTGATATTGCCAATCAGGCATCCATCCGCCACGGTACCGGAGGTCGTTGCCTTCAGCACAAGCTGTATTGTTCTCTTCTTCTCAACGCTTAGTCGAACATTGTCAATACTTCCCTTGATAGAAGAGATTTTGGAGTTATATCTCGAACAGCTCAGATTGATGGCAACCGAACCATCTGCCTGCATTCCGCTGTCAAAATCTGCTACCGCTACAATATCATTGGGGTCAATTCCCTCTAAAACGGATCGCTGTCCGGTGACGGTTACCGTATTTATCACATCCGTATTATCCAGTATCTCATAAACCTGATCCTGTGCTGTAACCACCTCTGTGTTGATCAGCTTGACCGGTATGTTGCTGAACCTTCTTGAAATAACCGGATCGTTTATATTTACAACAACTAACCACAAGGCAACGGCAAACAGCAGGGAGGTTATCTTCAGTCCAAGATTACGTGTCAGAAGCTTTTTCATTTCCTCACCCATCCTCTCCGAAGAAAGCGTTTCTTCTCATCGTCCGGCTGCGTATCCAGTGTCAGACAGGTCAGACATTCCCGCAGTCGTTCTGCATCCAGATTCGTTTCAAGCTCTCCCTCATAAGCCACACTGATTCTGCCCGTCTCCTCCGACACAATAATCGTAACGGAATCTGTCACCTCCGAAATACCGATCCCGGCGCGGTGTCTGGTTCCGAGCTCCTTGCTCAGGCCCATATTATCGGAAAGCGGAAGATAGCAGGTCGCAGAGATTACCCGGTTCTCACGCACAATAACGGCACCATCGTGAAGTGGTGTGTTCTTTTCAAAGATATTGATCAACAGCTGACTGGAAACCATTCCATCCACATCAATTCCGGTTCTCTCATAATCCGCTAAGGACTGCTTTTTCTCTATGACAATGAGTGCTCCGGTGCGAACCTTGCCCATCTCCACACAGGCCTTGACGATCTCGTTGATAGTACGGGTAGACAGCTTGTGATCATGCTTTTTATCAATACCCAAAATATTAGAAACAAAATTCTTGCGTCCCAGTTCCTCCAGCGCTTTACGCAGCTCGGGCTGGAGCACAACAACAACCGCAATGACTGCGACAGAGAAAACTCTCTCAGCAATCCATAGAATCGTAGTCATATTAAAAAGCACTGCAATCAGGAGAAAAATCATGATAACCACGATTCCCTTTAACAGCGCCCATGCCTTCGTACGCTTAATCCACACTAAAATATGGTACACCAAAAAGGAGATAATAATAATCTCCAGAATATCTGTTAACTGTACAGACGGAATATGTAAATTGGAAAAATATTTGTGAGCAAGGATACCAATTTTTTGCATAATGGATCAAGTCCTGTCTGATTATTTGTTCTGTGAGCTCATGCTCTGCGGTCTTCTCTGTGAATTGATCTTTTTCACATTTCTGGAAGGCTTTGAAATTGAAATCTTGGGTACTGCCTTCACATAGTAATAATACTCATCATCCTCAAACTGAACACGCTCCATACGATAATAGTCAACGTTGAACAAAAGGAACCGCAAAACCTCTCCAACCAACGCCGCAACAATAGAGCCGCCAAGGAGTCCGAGAATGGAAATCGACAGATTCGTATCTAACATCAGATCTCCGATCAGCATCACCATAATATCCGTCAATACGCCTGCCAGGATTGCAATGCGCCAAGACTGCATGATTGGCAGTCGACGGACAATGTAAACCACCATAATCGTAATCGAAAAGGCTACAATCGTAAGAATCATCGCCTTGTTTCCAATGAGTCCATCAATAACAAAGCGGAATCTCGTTATCATCTCATCAGATGCCATCCCGCTCACTGCTGCGGCATTACCTGACATATAAGAGATCAGATAATACGCAACCACACCGCAGCTGACTGCAACTGCAGAGGCAGGCGTTGCGGCTAAACCATAGGCAATTGGTATCAGATACGGTACCTTGAGCCCAAAGCAAACCGGTGTAAGTACAACTGCGATAATGCTCTTTGGCGAGAATCTGAAGTAGAGTAAAAACAGCACCAAAAACAATGCAAGTGCCACTATGGCGCATTCTAATGCCATGGCGTACAGGTGTAGCAAAATAAAAAGTGCATCAAACAAAATAATGCAGGTTCTTGGAAGGAATGAACACATCAGTGCCACAATCAGAACAATCGACGCATGATCAATCGTCCCCATATATCCAAGCTTACTATTGATCATCCCAAGCGAGATGAGCGAAAGCAGGAATTTGGCTAATGGATGCAGATACACCTCATACTTTGCATAAAATTGCTTTAAGTATTCTTTCATTACAAGTAAATTTGTCATTTTTTTCTCCGTTTATCCTTGTCTTTCGTACATGTTCTGCAGCTTTTTCAAATTATTATAATATGTCCGCAGACTCCTACGAGCTAAATGGTAACGGTAGGCATGCACCAGATATGTGATCACTGCATAGCCCCCCACACAGACCAGATAAATTATTAAAACCTTTTTGCCAAAGGCCAACAGATCTATCTTATAGATATCCTGCATGAACGTTTCAAAGTCATAAAAGACGTACATTCCAAAAACGATCAGAAAAGCCATGGTGCCACAGATGACAGACTTGAGAAATTCAAATCCCAGATAATCATTGCGGAAGTAATTCACAATCGCCATATTCTTCTTCTCGTCGTGCTGCTCATAGGATGCCATCCTCGTCATCAGTATGACTCTCTCTTCATTGATCATAAATGATTTCTACTCCTAGTTATCTAAAAATCGCATTCTGGCTGTCTGATTGGTTTCCTTCTTCTGCTCAACCGGTCTTGCAAATGTCCTGTTCATACTGTTAATCATCTCAGACTTGCACTTTGTGCAAAAACGACCCGTACAAATTGCCACTCCACATTTCTCACATGCCAGATCAACGCCACTCTCCGATGAAAATTCCAGACGCTCTTCGCGCACCCACTGGCGGATCTGTGCCGTTTCCACATCACAGGCTTCCGAAACCTCTGCCACGCCGACTCCGGGATTCTCCTGAATGAATTTCTTTACCTCCTGAAACTTCTCCTCAAGCTGATCCCGACACGCCGGGCATACACTTGCGCCGGCCACATAATTAAAAAGTCTCCCACACTTCTTACAGTTTCTTACATTCATACTCCACTGATTCCTTTCTTATGTATTACCAATTGCCAGAGACAGCACAAAAACTCTTCTCACACCATGCTGCTTAAGCAGACTCGCAATCGCATCGGCTGTACTGCCTGTTGTATAGATATCATCCAACAATAGAATCGTATCTAATTTTACATCATTTTGACTGATAATAAAAGCTTTTTCCAAATTATTTTGTCTCTCTCTGACATTTAAAAGCTTCTGCGGTTTCGTATTTTTGATGCGGCGCACCAATTTGCTGTAAACAGGAATATTGCACCGTTTGCCAACGCCTTTTGCAAGCAGCTCTGCCTGATTATACCCGCGGGCGGCTCTTCTTGCCCAGTGAATCGGTACAGGGATGATCGCATCCGGCTGCCAGTAACGAATCAGATCCCCCAGCTCCTTCACAATCTGCTCCGCATAATAATCTGCATATTCGCGCCTTCCGCCATATTTGAAGCGATAAATGGACTTTGCCACACCGGCATATTCAAACACAGCTCTCCCTTTGTCGAAGTCATGGCTTCTTTGACTGCAGTCCTCGCAGAACTGCTCCCGTTCTCCAACCGGTTTTCCGCATTTCATGCAATGGGACTCACTTGCAAAGGCAACCTGCGTTTCACACGCAGGACAGATCAATCTTCCCTGTCCAGCGACAATCCCATCACAGATAGGACATCTTCTGGGAAAGAGCAGATTAAGGCATATCCTCCCGATAGAACTCGCGGATTCTCTCATCAAGACTCGTATATCGCCTGCTCTCACTGACATTGTCAATCATCTCCTGCAGTGTGGCTGCACTGCCAAGTATCGTCACACAGTTTCTGGCACGAGTCACCGCCGTGTAGAGAAGATTGCGGTTAAACAAAAGCTTCGGTCCACTTAAAATCGGCATGACAACTGCAGGATATTCGCTTCCCTGTGCCTTATGTATCGTAATCGCATACGCCAGCTCCAATTCATCCAGCAAAGAAAACGGATAGGTCACTCTTCGCATGTCATCATACTCGACA
>CALZEZ010000117.1 GCA_945643825.1 uncultured Lachnospiraceae bacterium | reverse complement strand
TTCATCCCAAGCAGCTCCACCGGTGCCTTGTCATCCGTCATCAGATAATCGCCCGGAACATAAGCACTAAGAGAAGAAGCCGTCCGGTTCATCAATGCACTAAGCTCCTCGTTTTCCTCAGACGCAACATTCGCATGAAAAGCCTCCATCATATCTGCCCGATTCGACGCAAACAATTCCCGGTTTGTGCACCCCGGCACATCAACGGTATAGACCGTGGAGAACACACCTGCAATGGTATCCGCCAGGTATTCGTTGATGCTTCCCTCCTTCGTGCCCCGCATATTCATATTTACGACCATCACCCCATCCTCGGTCAGATGCGCCCTCACCAACTCGAAGAACTCGACAGAAGACATCTGAAAAGGAATCGTGATATCCTGATAGGCATCCACCATGATGACATCATATTTCTCATCGATTGCGTTTAGATAGGCCCGCCCGTCATAGGTCGTAACCTCCACATTCTCAGGCAGTTCAAAATATTTCACAGCAAGATCGGTGATCTTCTGATCGATCTCCACCCCGGATATTTTTACAGAATCAAAATAGCGCATACACTGCGTCGCATACGTCCCGGTTCCATTGCCAAGGATCAGGATATTACACACATCCTTATCATGGATTCCCGCCATAAACGGAGCTGCCATCGCATAATCATAGTACATTCCCGTCAGCCCGTTTTCCTTTTTATAGACCGACTGAACACCGAACAGAACATTGGTGGACAGCACCACCTCATCCTCATCCTCGTAAACCTGAAGATAATTGTAGATCGATTCCCCCTCGTAGGTCAGATCATCCTGCCAGAACGCGAAGCTGTTGTCATAGCCCAGAAGCACGCACAGCAGGAATACGACGATGCTAATGCAGGACTTCCGGGCTTTTCGAAAATTTACAGAGCCGCTCACAAAATAGACAATGGCAAGCGCAAGCAGAATACCGGCAAAGATCAGAAACGTGATCGACGTTCCGACCGCCGGAATACTGATAAAGGTCGGCACAAAGGTACCGATGATGCTGCCGATCGTATTGGACGCATTTAAGTTTCCGACCAGCTTACCATTATCCGAGAGGTTGTCCACCGTGTACTTGACAAGAGAGGGCGTGACCGTTCCCAGCAAAAACAAAGGAAAAACAAAGATCACCATACACGCACAAAAGCCTGCAATGATGAGAAAATTGCTGTTTACCGTAAAAATCAAAAGTGCCGAGATCCCTAAGATAATATACTTACCAAGTACCGGGATGAGTGCGATCCAGATCGCCGCGACTAAGATGCGACCATACAGCTTATCCGGATTGGGATTCTTATCGGCACTTCTTCCGCCATAGATATTTCCAAGCGCCATGGCAATCATGATGGTGCCGATGATAATGGTCCACACAATCTGCGAGGAACTGAAATACGGAGCCATCAGCCTGCTTGCGCCAAGCTCCACCGCCATTACGGACATACCGGCAAAAAATTCCGTCAGATATAAATAGAACCTGTTTCGTAAGATCGGTTTCTTTTCGTTCACTCTTTTTCCTCCTTAAAATTCGAGCATGAATCTATGATAACACAGAATGAGAGAATCACACAGATACGTTACAAAAAATTTACATACTCCGGATAGTAGATTTTACATCCCGCGCCTAGAATATCCCTTGTAACAAATCCAAGGGATAAATTTTATGGAAAAGAGGAAAAAGATTATGAAAAATAAGATCGTAAAAATCGGAAGCGTAGCACTTGCAGCAGTTCTTACGATTGGCTGCATGACAGGCTGTGGTTCATCCAAAATGTCCGGCAAGATTTCTTTAGCAGGCTCGACCTCCATGGAGAAGGTTTGTGAAGCTCTGATGGAAGGCTTCATGGAGAAATACCCGGAGATCACGGTGACAACAGAATACACCGGCTCCGGAGCAGGACTTGAGTCTCTGGCAAACGGCAGTGTAGATATCGGAAATGCCTCCAGACATGTCAAGGATAGCGAGAAGGCAGGCGGAGCGGTTGAAAATGTCATCGCACTTGACGGAATCGCAGTGATCACGGACAAGGACAATCAGGTAACAGCTCTTGCAAAGGATGAGCTTGTTTCCATTTACAAAGGAGAGATCCGCAACTGGAGCGAGCTTGGCGGAGCAGATGAGGCGATTGTTGTCATCGGACGTGAGAGCGGCTCCGGCACAAGAGATGCCTTCGAGGAGCTTCTTGAGGTAAAGGACGCCTGTGCGTATGCGCAGGAGCTTGATTCCACCGGTGCAGTTCTGGCAAAGGTAGCCTCCACCCCGGGTGCGATCGGTTATGTCTCTCTTGACGTGGTGGATGACACGGTGACAGCCATTGATCTGGACGGCGTAGCAGCAACGGAAGCCAATATTCTTGCCGGCACCTACGCACTGCAAAGACCCTTCGTTATGGCTACAAAGGGAGAGCTTTCGAAGCAGAACGAGCTTGTCAAAACATGGTTTGACTACATCGCCTCCGAGGAAGGCAAGAGCATCATCAAAGGGGTAGGACTTATCATTCCCCAGTAGAAATGAGGACAACTATGCAAAAAAGAACAGAGAAAACGGCGAAGCTTGTGTTTTTAGTCTTTGGTCTGATCGCAGTGATCTCCGTGCTGGCAATTACATTCTATATGTTTGTAAAGGGTGCACCCGCCTTCTTAGAGGTGGGTGCGCTCCGGCTGTTATTTGGTACGAGCTGGAAGCCGACCGCTGAAAACCCATCCTACGGAATCCTCTTCATTATACTATCCTCTATTGTCGGAACAGCGGCAGCAGTCCTGATCGGCGTGCCGATTGGCGTGTTATCCGCTGTATTTCTGACAGACTTTACGGATGGCAGTAAGCTTGGCAGAAGGATTTCGCAGCTGCTGTACGCAGCTGTCGAGCTCCTGGCGGCAATCCCCTCGGTCATCTATGGACTGATCGGCATGCTGGTGCTTTGCCCGGCGATTTACCGCCTTGAGAAAATGATTTTTGCCGGAAGTGACACGCATCAGTTTACGGGTGGCTCCAATCTGCTGTCCGCGGTGCTTGTGCTTGCGGTTATGATTCTCCCGACTGTGACAAACATCAGCGTTTCTTCCATAAGAGCCGTTCCGGTAAGCTTGCGCTCCGCGTCACTGGCACTCGGTGCAAGCAAGCTGCAGACGATTTTCCGTGTGGTGCTTCCTGCTGCAAAATCCGGGATTATGACAGGTGTGGTGCTTGGCATCGGTCGTGCGCTCGGAGAGGCAATGGCGATCAACATGGTAGCAGGCGGTGCGGTCAATATACCGCTCCCCTTTCATTCCGTCCGTTTTCTCACCACACAGCTTGTCAGTGAGATGAGCTATTCATCCGGACTGCACAGACGGGTACTATTCTCGGTCGGACTGGTGCTTTATGTATTTATTGTAATCATCAACCTCCTTCTGACCAGACTGCGCAAAGGAGAGAAAAGCCATGAGCAATAAGAAAATCCGATTCTCAGAGCTGCTTTTAGGTGCACTGATTGTTTTAAGCGGCGCGCTTCTGATGCTCCTTCTTGTGACCATTCTTGTATTCGTTGTCATACGTGGGATTGGAAGTGTGAACCTGAGCTTTTTAACCAGTGTCACCTCTGCGAGAAAGGGCACGGTAGGAATTGCCGGGAATATCGTAAACACCATTCTTATCATCGTTCTGACCATGCTGTTTGTAATACCGGTGGGAGTCGGAGCCGCTGTATTTTTAAATGAATATGCAAAGCCGGGAAAGCTTGTTAGTTGTATCGAATTTGCAACGGAAGTCCTCTCAGGTATCCCATCAATTATCTTCGGTTTGTTTGGCATGCTGTTTTTCGGCGAGACCTTAGGACTTGGGTACAGCATCCTGACCGGCTCACTCACCCTGATTCTTATGGTGCTTCCCTTAGTCATCCGCAATACACAGGAGGCGCTAAAGACCGTGCCGGACGGCTACAGACACGGAGCGATCGGACTTGGCGCAGGGAAGTGGTACATGATACGCACCATACTGATCCCCTCTGCGATGCCCGGCATCCTTACCGGCGCAATCCTCTCGATCGGCAGAATCGTCGGCGAATCAGCGGCTCTTTTATTCACGGCAGGCTCCGCAAAGCTGCTGCCCAAGGGACTATTCGGAATCTTTAGCAAGATTTTTCAGTCGGGGGGAACCCTGACGATTCAGCTCTATCTCTCTGCGACCAGCGAGGGAGATTTTGACACCGCATTTGGAATCGCATTTGTACTATTGCTGATTGTATTTGGGATCAATTTGATCACGAAGCTTTTAACACGCCGCTTCGATGCAACGAAGAAGAAGTAGGAACTATATGGAAAACAAAGTCAAACTATCAATCAAAAATCTGAATCTCTATTACGGAGACAACCATGCGCTGAAGGATATCAGCATGGACATTTATGCAAATAAGGTAACTGCCTTCATCGGCCCGTCCGGCTGCGGCAAATCAACCTTCCTAAAGACACTCAACCGGATGAATGATCTGGTGGAGAATGTGAAAATCACAGGCAGTGTGGAGATGGACGGAAAGGATATCTATGACGAACACGTGGACACTGCCGTGCTTAGAGAGAATGTCGGAATGGTATTCCAGCAGCCCAATCCGTTTCCGATGAGTATCTATGACAACATTGCATACGGACCAAGAGTCCACGGCATAAAGGATAAGCGCATACTTGACCAGATTGTGGAGGAAAGCCTTCGCGGGGCAGCTATTTTTGATGAAGTAAAGGATCGATTGAAAAAATCCGCACTCGGACTTTCGGGAGGACAGCAGCAGCGCATCTGCATCGCAAGAGCACTGGCAGTAAGACCCTCTGTCCTTCTCATGGACGAGCCGACCTCTGCACTTGATCCGATCTCCACGGCAAAGATCGAGGATCTCATGGAGGAGCTTAAGAAGAAGTATTCGATTGTGATCGTCACGCACAACATGCAGCAGGCACTCAGGGTTTCCGACTACACGGCCTTCTTCCTGATCGGAGAAATGGTCGAATACAACGACACGAAGACGCTTTTTTCCTATCCGCAGGATAAAAGAACAGAGGACTATATCACAGGCCGCTTTGGTTAAAGGCGATAATGTCTGGAACAGCGCGCGTGAATAAGCAATATTTGCATTGAGGCTCGCGTCACGACCCGATTTATGTAAACCACTTGAGACATTTTTGGACATTTTGGCATTTTCGTCCCAGTAAATCCGCACTAAATTTAATAAAAAACGGATTTTGTCCCAGTAAATTTCAAAATCACTGGGACTAATTTGAAAAAAAGGATAAAATCGTCCAAATTTCTTGGGACAAAAATGAGAAAAACAATAAGAAAGTCTGAAAACAGCATTTTCGTAGCTTTTGAAAGATAAAACCCACTGGTACGAATCTCCAGGTTGGATAAAGGCGATAAAAGCA
>CALZEZ010000116.1 GCA_945643825.1 uncultured Lachnospiraceae bacterium | reverse complement strand
ACACCAGGCACCCGATAAGGAGAAGACAAATGGGAAAAGACGATAAATTGCAGGAATTTCTTACAAAAAGTGTGGACACGCAGCTCAACATTAAGACCCTGGACAATGGTTTTGAAAGCATCGATCTGGTAAAAGACACCTTCTTAGCCGACTGGCAGCAGGCGGAGCAGACCTATACCGGAAGACTGTTCGACGTTGAGGAATACAGACAGATGGCGAGGATTCAGAACGGTCCCGAGAAGAAGCTTGGCAAGTTCCAGAGCAAGAGCGGATGGCTGAAGGAAAATAACAAGAAGCTCGAAGAGATCCGTAAGAGAAAAGCCGCAGAAAGAGAAGCCTTCGGAGCATATTCCGGGAAGCTTCAGGCCGACTTTGACCAAAAGCTGCGGTTTTCGTGGGCAAACTACACGCAGCAGCCGATGGCGTTTATCAATTTAGGTCTGAGCCAGATTTGCAAAGAAGCCTACAAGGATGAGAAAAAACTTGATCTGTTTGATTTTAGCAAGGCAAAGGACTTGAAGGAAGAAGACAGAAACGGACTTTCGGAGTTAAACGACATGTTTAAGAAGCTCACGAAGGCAGAACAGTTAGGTGAGGCGGCAAGCATCAACCTGATGAATAAATTTTTTGCGCTTGTGGAAAACAAATTCATCAAAACAGAGGATATGAGCACGTCTGCCAAAGAAATGTGTGATTATCTCGCGGAGAGGAATCCGAGCCAGTGCCATATCGTCCTCTTAGACACGATTGCGACCAGCTTATACAATAAATTAAACTCGATTGCGGCAAGACAGCCGGAGGGCTTTGTTCGCTATGAGAATTTCAAGACATTTTATGGTGTAAAAAATCTGATCAATCATGCGGCATTAAAAGCACTGGCATCCAAGGACCGGGTCGATTATGTAGAGATGCAGAAGCGCGACATGCAGATTTATTTACACATGGAAGAGCGGGAGAACGCCAGGAAGAATGAGGAAGAAAGAGAGGCCAGAGAAGATCGTGTAAAGAAAAGACTCAGGATTATTGAGGTGGGTATTAAGAATCACAGAGACGCAAAAGCGGAGGATGGTGAATTAAAGCTTAGTGAGAAAAAGGAACAGGCAGACTGGTATATTAAGGGTGAGCTGGTTGACATTGTAAAACAGTACTTTCTGTCAAAACACAACGATAAGATCGAAAGTCCCAAAGATGACGATTTCTATAGGGAGATTATGCGCGTCAACCGAAATATCAAGACCAACCAGATTCTTGTAAGGGAGCTGATCAAAGCGCAGGCAGATGATATGACGTTTGGGGTGCAGGATCTGCAGGAGGAGCTTGAGAAGCTTGTGCTTGGTAAGCTGAAGGATCAGATGCTCTTTGAACACAATGAGAAGGGTGAAAAAGAGGAGGATGTTACCAGAGAGAGCTTTGAGAAAAACATTACAGAGAGCATCCGGGCAAACACAGAGCACTTTAAGAAATATGCGGAACGCGTTGAGCAGATTCAGAAAACCTTCCCTGAAATCAGCAAAGAGAATATCAGGAAAATGCTGCAGGACAATAAGACGAAATACCTGTCTTCGAAAGAGAAAGATTTTCGGACAGAATTGATGAACGATGTCTTCAGCTATAAGGTGAATCTGTCTATCATAAAGGAAAAGGTAAGCGGTTCTGTTTCCACCTACAACGAGAAGGAAATGGGAAAATACCTCACAGAGAAGCTTGGAGACGTTCTGCTCACCGGTACACCGGCTCTTGTCGGCATCATGGCAGAGCATACGATAAATAATCTAAGATACCAGGGAGGCAACTACAATCTTGCCAAAAGCGAAAAAATGTTCAAAGACGCCTGCGAGAAGCTTCCGCGGGAATACTGGGGTCCAATCGGAACGAGAATGAGAAGTCTGATGGATCAGAGCAAAACGGGAGAGAGAACCGCAGAGCAGGAAAAGAAAATGTTTGACGGGTTCTTTGCAGAGGTTAAGAACTCGGTTTCAGGCAATGAGGCAGCCTTTGAGAATCTGCTAAAGGACAAGGCTCTGCCACGATTTATCTGGAAGAAGCTGTTTCTTGCAAAAGCAGAGCAGATTGTAAACACGAAGGAGAGCTTTACGGCAGCTATAGAGAAGCTTATTGAGAACGTACCTGACAACGCCGCGAAGTTTTCCATGCAGGAGTATCTCAAGGGAGGAAAGGAGCAGACCGCACCCGTAGAGCAGACAAAAGAGGGATACTATATAAGTCGTCTTAAGGGAGACGATTTTTTGGCAAGCCCGATTTTTGATGGCTTTCTTTCAGAAAGCGATAAGAACATGATTTTTGAGACGCTCAGAACCATTCTCTGTGATGAGCACTGTGCACTGAAAGCAGTAGAGGACTTGGCGTTTTTAGAGAATATCACGACGTTAGAGCAGCTTGATAATCTGCAGGAGCGCGATTTTATGACGCTTGTCGGACATTTAAAGATCAATCTGGCAGCAGGCATCGAGAGATGGTCGGGCTATCAGGGGGCCTATCAGGAAGAGATCAAACGCGAACTGATTCAGAAGATTCTGGTAGGAAGGGTTGAGGAAACCGAGATTGACCAGATAATCAAACGGGTTGTGACCGCCAAAGCGCAACAGGTAGAGACCGCCAGGAAGAGACTTGATCTTGCCTTCCTTGGAGAGGTGCCAAAGCATGGAAAGGTAAACTATGTCTATCTTGATGTGAAGGCGCAGCAGGATTATAAATTAATCCAAAGTCATACCTATAAACCGGCGACCCGGCATAAGAAATTTGCCTATTCCAATATCGCATGGGATTCGATCCGGCAGCAGAAGGAGGAAAAGGAGGCAGAATTCTATCTAAGAAGATTATGGGATAGGGCTCAAGAGGAATGCCAAAAGGAAAGTGAAAAGAAGAAAAAGTCTTTTTCCAGAGAAGACATCATGAGCAGAATGTCGCAGATGTATAAAAAGGACAGGGATCTGGCGAAAGCGCATGAGGAAGAGCTGGCGTTCAAAAAACGGACGAATGTGGGCACGGAAACGGTAAATGCGATACAGAAAGCGTTTGACCTTGTTGACGAGCAAAAGAATCATCCGGGAAGAAGCACCTACTTTAATGAGTTTCTTTTGGAAGGCTATGAGGATGCTCTCTTTAGCCATGGCTCTGTTGGAGAAGAAGCCTTTTTGCTCTATGAAGAGAAGGGCAATCAGAAAAACAACGGTTATAACGGATTTATTGCAGACCATATCCAGATGATCCGCGATAGAAATAAAACGCTTGATACCATGCTTGCCAGTCTGGGAAACATATTGACGAATGAGCAAGTAGAAGAGATCAAACAGAGAATGCGCTACTTCCTTGTCAACATGGAGGGCGGTACTCTAAGTGAGAACGATACGACACAGGAGCAAAAGAGGAACAATCTGGAGAAATTTGGTTATGAAACCTTCTCTTTGATGTGCCTTGACATGGTTAGCAGAATTAGTGAGGGAAGCCTGACGCTCGGAGGACAGACAGAGGCAGAGAAGGAGCTTGCGGATAAGAAGCAGGTTCTGTTAGACTATGCGGATGGCCTATATGCACCCGTTGCTGACCTTCTGATGAAACAGAACGAGTTCCTCAATTTCATGGTGAAATATGACAGAAACAGCTTCATTGGTTATCTGGATGAATTGAAGAAAACAGTTGGTGTAGCGATGGAGGGGCTTAGAAGCTTTGGTGGACAGGCAAGACTGGATTCGATCGTAAAGCAGTTCATTATGAGCAACGAGAACATGATTCTGTCCAATAAGGAGTTTAACAGGTCACTTGCCAAGGAAGACTGGAGTAAGAAATTCCGGCAGTATCTGGATACCTTCAACAAGGCCGGTGTAGCGGGGCGTAGCAGTATTGATGAGCGCATTTCCAAGGTGGCTGTCGGCAAGACCTCGGCATTTTTGGCTCAATTGCTTGCTTTAGACAAGGACTCTTCTGAGTATGAGACTCGGGCGAAGTTAGATACGATAATCACATTAAGCGGTGGAGATCTCTCCGTATTATTTGATTCAAAAACAATGAATCAGTTACTGCAGGAGCTTGAGACCAATATCAATGCCAACATGAAAGAGTTTGAGACATGGCAGAAGAACCGCGGCGTGGACGTAACGCCTGTCATCGACGAGAAGACCGGTAATAAGAGATATTCAGCAAAACAGCGCTTCGAGATAGAGCTGAGACAGTATGTTCAGATCAAGGCGAGCACCATGTACAAGGATGCCTTTAAGGCAAATATTGATAAGTTTGAGGAAGAATTCCGGTCGCAATATGAGAAGAAGAAATCACCGGAGCCGGACTATAAGCATCTTGACGACCTGGCGAAGGCTCGGCTTGCCATCGAAACGCAGAAGCAGAAGGGCCGTGACGCCGACAAGCAATTTGACAAGAAGATGAGTGAGCTTCGAACCATCCGGTATAGCAGCTCGCCGCTAGTGGCAGCCTACGGAGGCCGAAAGAAGAACAAGAATATTGAAGAGGATTCCGTGGAGAAGCGCCGGGAAAAGCTGGAAAAGCTGAAAGACAAATTGTTTGAGGAGGACAAGCTTCAGGTAGACCCTTATGTGGTATCGATTCTCGGAGAGCGTCAGCTTGCCGTCAATGCCTTAGAGGACAAGCTGGCAATCGAGCATCTTCGCATGTTAAATGAGGCATACAACCTGCTTAAGCAGGATCAGACTCTGTCCGAAAAGGAGGCAAAGAAGCGGTTAGTACATTTCTACGCAGGCTATAAGACCGCCGCCGGCGTGGAGTCCTTTAAGGGAATCAGCATTTCATCTGAATTGGAGCGCTTTAATCAGGTTTATCAGGAAAAGGACGATCTCTTAAATCAGTTCAGGTATCAGATCGGAGAGCTGAAGCTCGATGTCTCGCTGGAAAATGAATACCGAGACTTTATGGAAGCACTTGCGGTGGCGCAGTACACGGAGGACAAGAATGCTTTCAAGAAGCTTATTGCGGAGCGTCTGTGCTATTTCAAATCGGCAAGCATGGTATATGGCGAGGTGGAAGAGTGGTTTGCAAAGGAAGAAAATGCGAAGATATTCTCCGGAGAGGAAGCAACGAGACTTCGCATGGGACTGAAGGATTACTTCCATGCCCAGGTTTTAAATGGCGGCAAGGAACTGACGCAGTCCCAGCTTGAGGATATCAAGAAAGAGATGGAGGAGCTTCTTGCAGACGGGAACAAGAGACGTTTCCTCTATGAATCCAAGAGCGATTTCGGAAGAGTTGGCTCGGATGACCTGAAGGAATCCGAACGTACCGCATCGAAGACCGAGAACCGCCAGGATGTGCAGAATTTCATTCTCTCACAGAAGAAGGGCGTTGTCGACAAATTGCTGTTTCGTACGAACAATCCGATGGTGAAGGCTTATGCAAATCTCGATGAGGATCAGAAGAAGCTGATGGACAACATCCGGGATCTGAGCCGCTTC
>CALZEZ010000115.1 GCA_945643825.1 uncultured Lachnospiraceae bacterium | reverse complement strand
ATACCTAATATCTGTACCAGTCCAATATGCGAATTGCCATGCCGGTCATAGTTACGACAGGTCACTATGCGATTTTTATAGATAGTGAGAGCGACATGATTTTTGAGAGCAGGGATCAGAGTATCACCTTTTCGATTGACACAACACAGGAGCTTACCTACTATATTCTGTTTGGCGAGGATGTGTCGCAGCTTGTCGGAGGATTACAGGAGCTGACCGGAAGGGCATCCATGCTGCCCAGATGGGTGTATGGCTATGTGCAGAGCAAGGAGCGCTATCAGAGCGCGAAGGAGCTTCAGGAAACCGTGGAAAGATTCCGCAGAGAGCAGATTCCGATTGACGGCATCGTGCAGGACTGGTTTACCTGGGAGGACGGCTTATGGGGTGAGAAAATTCTGGATAAAAAGAGATTTCCCGATTTTCCGGACACGGTAGACAAGCTTCATGCCATGCACACGCATGTGATGGTGTCAATCTGGCCCAATATGAGTCCTGATGGGACAAATTACAGGGAATTTATGGAGGCAGGAGGATTACTGCCCAATTCGAATGTCTACAATGCGTTTGAGGAGGAATTTCGGAGCCTGTATTGGAAACAGTGCGAGAAAGAGATTATGGCAGCAGACGTGGATGCGTTGTGGTGTGACAATGCTGAGCCCTTTTCGGATGCTGACTGGAGTGGCGAGAGCAGAAGACCGGAGAGACAAAGATATGACCGCGTTGTGGAAAGCTCCAAGCAGTTCATGCGCTGGGAACAGGTAAATTCTTATGGACTCTATCATGCGAGAGGAATCTATGAGAACTGGCGACGGACGATCCCGGATAAGCGCGTTGTGAATCTGACAAGATCAAGCTATTTGTCGGGACAGCAGTATGGTACGATTCTGTGGTCCGGCGATATCTGTGCGAGATGGGATACCCTTCGAAAGCAGATTGTCGAAGGACTGAAGATGGGACTGTGTGCTAATCCATACTGGACGCTTGATATCGGTGGATTTTTCACGGTTAAGGACAAATACGAGAATCGCGGCTGCGGCAGTCAGAGTACAGAGCCACTCTGGTTCTGGAACGGGGATTTCAATGATGGTGTAAATGACCCGGGATATCGCGAGTTGTATACCAGATGGCTGCAATTTGGCACCTTTCTGCCGATTTTCCGTTCCCATGGAAGTGATACCCCGAGAGAACCATGGCAGTTTATGAACCGGAATGGGGAGGAACTGGCCTGCTATGAAACAATCGTCAAATTCATCCGGCTTCGCTATAAGCTGATGCCTTACATATACTCTCTGGCATACCGGGCGCATAAGGATGCGTACATTATGATGAGAAGCCTTGTGTTTGATTACGGACAGGATGAGAAAGCGCTGGAGATCACGGACGAGTATATGTTTGGGGATGCCTTTCTTGTGGCTCCGGTTTGCCAGCCGATGTATTACGGACCAAATGGAGAGAAGCTCTTGGGGATACCAAAGTATAGGGAGGTATACCTGCCGAAGGGAAATGGGTGGTACGATTACTGGAGTCATACCTACTATGAGGGCGGACAGACGATTCTGGCTGAGGCGCCGCTTGAGGTTATGCCGCTGTTTGTAAAGGCAGGCGCGATCATTCCCTGCTCTGCACCGATTTCATATGCGGATCAGAAGTCTGGTGAGGTGGAGGAGCTTCTTGTCTTTACCGGAGCAGATGGGCATTTCGTCCTTTACAATGATGCCGGGGATGGCTATGGCTTTGAACAGGGCGAGTATACCTTGCTGCAGCTGGATTATTCAGAAACGGATCATCAGGTGCGGATAAATCAGGTGAGCGGAGACCGAAAATTAAATCAGGAATTTACTATTACATATATTCGCCCGTAATAGTACCGCAGAACATATAGTTCTTGACAAGAAGGATGCATTCCGATATAGTATACACGAATCAAATAACAAGCTAGGGGAGCACATCGCTGAGATTGGAAACTATTGTTTCCTAACCCTCATTACTTGAAACGGATAATACCGTCGTAAGGAAGCAAAAATTCGTGTAGAGCAGGCATAGGTTTGCCTATTACGGATACGATGTTGTCCCTCCTTGCGTAAACAAAGGAGGATTTTTTTATGTTGTATGAAGTTGTTGTGAACGATTGGGGCGAGACTACGTATGTCCCGACCATGCTTGGAAATGTTCTGCTGGCAGTTGCCTTTATTGCCCTTCTTGCGGTGGCAGTGGCTCTGGCAAAGAAGAATACCAGGAAAACAAAGCTCAGCGTGAAGCAGCTTGCTTTCTGTGCGGTGGCAGTGGCACTTGCAACGATACTTTCCAATATCAAGCTGTTCCATTTTCCTACCGGCGGCTCGATTACACTTCTGTCGATGTTAGTTGCCGTATTTCCGGGATATTGGTTCGGACTTGGAGCCGGCATCCTGACCGGTGTATCCTATGGTGTGCTGCAGCTTATCATTGATCCCTATGTGCTGTTTCCGATGCAGCTTGTGGTGGACTACTTCCTGGCATTCGGAGCACTCGGTCTTTCCGGTCTCTTCTGTAATGCGAAGAATGGCCTGGTAAAGGGATACATAACAGGTGTTCTTGGACGCTTTGTCTTTGCTGTGATTTCCGGCTGGATCTTCTTTGGCAGCTATGCATGGGAGGGCTGGAACGGATTTACTTATTCTCTTGTTTACAATGCAATCTATATTTTTGCTGAGGCGATTATCACGGTCATCATCCTGTTACTTCCGCCTGTAAAGAGTGCTATGGCGAGAATTAAGAAAATGGCTGTGGAATAAAGGAAGGAGAAATGAATGTACCCTTATCTGCTGTTTGACCTGGACGGAACACTCACAGACCCAAAGGAGGGAATCTGTAAGAGCGTGCAGTATGCACTTAAGTGTATGGGGATTGAGGAACCGGATCTCGACAAGCTGGAACCCTATATCGGACCACCGCTTAAGGATAGCTTTATGCAGTTTCACGGATTGTCTGAGGAGGATGCCGAGAAGGCAATCTCTCATTACCGGGTCAGATTTAAGGATACCGGTATTTTCGAGAATATGCTTTATCCCGGTGTGGAGGAGCTGTTATCTGCCTGTGTGGCCTGCGGAAGTGTTCTGGCCATTGCATCGAGTAAGCCGGAGGTGTTTGTGAAACGGATTCTGGAGCATTTTGGAATTGCCGGCTATTTTACTGTTGTGGTGGGAAGCGAACTAAATGGTGTCCGTGGCAGGAAGGAAGAGGTTGTGGAGGAAGCATTGCATCAGCTTCACATGCTGCGTGGAGAGACACTGACCACGCAGAATACGGCTATGATCGGAGATCGCATTTTTGATCTGCAGGGGGCAGAAATGAATGGAATTGCTGCAATAGGAGTGTCCTTTGGGTACGCACCGGAGGGTGAGCTGGAGGCGGCACAAGCTGTGTATATAGCGGATACGGTTGAGCAGTTGCAGGCCTATCTGACGAAAGAGGGATGTGCATGAGGAGAGTGAACTGGAACAGCTGGCTGTCAGATATCTGTATTATTCTGTTTGCCGCAGCATTCAGTCTGTTCTTAAATCAGCTTTTTGTGATTGGGGAGATTGCCTCTTTATCCGAGGCCTATGCCAAAGTTGGACAGGATCAGTTTACGCAGTCCTTTGAGCTGGGCTTACTGCTTTATTGTTTCTGTTCACCGATTCTGGAAGAGCTTCTCTTTCGCTTGATAGTCCAGAAGGGGCTCAACTTCCTGTTTCACACAGGAGTTCGAGGGCGAAGGATCGTGCTGGTTGTATCTGCACTTGCCTTTGCCTGCTATCATGGCAACGTGGTACAGGGACTTTTTGCCTTTCCCATGGGGATTTTTATGGCACTTTTCTATGAGCTGCTGGGAAATGTGGCAGCGCCGATTCTCTTTCATGTCAGTGCCAATCTGACAACCTGGATTGTGAGCAATGGGAATGGCTTTGCTGTAGGACAGACCGGACTTGTTCTTTGTGTGATTTATGCAATTCTTGCCGGAGTGCTTGGTACGATCACCTTGAAAAGAATCGTCAATAATAAGAAGAATAGTATAATTATCTGACAAAACAATAAGAAACAAAGAATTAACATATTATCTGACAATTATGTAAATTTTTTATATTTACAAATGCTTAACTCGGGTGTATATTGTGGTAGAAGGTCGCAAAGAGGCGCTACGTTCGTAGCTTTTCTTTGCGATTTTTTTGTATATGAAAATTGCTCGTATGTAGTGCGAAACCGCTTTTTTGTTGGAAAACATGACAACAGAGCAGAAGAAGAGGAGGAGACGCAATGTTTACAGTAAAGAGGGAAGTTCCGGACGCCCCCCTGTACAGGGAGTCCTTTGAACATGATAACTGTGGTATCGGTGCCTGCGTCAATATTAAAGGTAGGAAGAGTCATGAGACGGTAGAAAATGCTTTAAAAATCGTAGAGAACCTGCAGCATCGTGCCGGTAAGGATGCAGAGGGTAAAACCGGAGACGGTGTCGGTATTCTGACACAGATCCCGCATAAATTCTTTGTACGGGTAGCCGGTAGCCTGGGAATGAAGCTTGGTGAGGAGAGAGAATATGGTGTTGGTATGTTTTTCTTCCCCCAGGATGAGTTGAAGCGCAATCAGGCAAAGAAGATGTTTGAGATTATTGTAGCCAAGGAGGGACTGGAATTTTTAGGCTGGAGAGAGGTACCTATCTTCCCTAATGTGCTTGGACATAAAGCGGTCGAATGTATGCCATGTATTATGCAGGGATTTGTAAAGAAGCCTGGCAAGGTACAGAAGGGTCTCGATTTTGACAGAATGCTTTACCTGGTGCGGCGTGTGTTTGAACAGTCCTCAGAGGATACGTATGTGGTGTCTCTTTCGAGCAGGACGATTGTCTATAAGGGAATGTTTCTGGTGGATCAGCTTCGCACGTTTTTTGCGGATCTGCAGGAAAAGGATTATGAGTCTGCCATTGCCATTGTCCATTCCCGCTTCTCAACCAATACGAATCCAAGCTGGGAGCGTGCACACCCGAACCGCTTTATTGTGCATAATGGTGAGATTAACACCATTCGGGGTAATGCCGATAAGATGCTTGCCCGCGAGGAAAACATGGAATCAGAGCACTTAAAGGGAGAGCTGTCCAAGGTTCTTCCGGTTGTCAATACAGCAGGCTCTGATTCGGCGATGTTGGATAATACACTTGAGTTTCTCGTGATGAGCGGCATGGATCTTCCGCTTGCTGTGATGATCACAATACCGGAGCCGTGGGCAAATAATAACACGATGAGTCAGAAGAAAAAGGACTTCTATCAGTATTATGCAACCATGATGGAGCCGTGGGATGGACCGGCGTCCATTCTCTTCTCGGATGGCGATGTCATGGGAGCTGTACTTGACCGAAACGGGTTACGTCCGTCCCGTTACATGATTACAGAGGATGATACCCTGATTCTGTCCTCGGAGGTAGGGGTTCTCGATATTGATCC
>CALZEZ010000114.1 GCA_945643825.1 uncultured Lachnospiraceae bacterium | reverse complement strand
AGCGGAAATGATCCCGAATCAAGCAAGCTGCGAAATGTTTCCGGAGAGATGCTCGGTGCAATGTATGCTGTGGCATGGGCGAAAAGAGCAGGATTTAACCGGATTGAAATTTGTTATGATTATATGGGAATTGAGATGTGGGCAACCGGTGGATGGAGAGCCAAAACGGAATTAACAGCAAAATATGCGCAGTATATGAAGGAAAAACAGGATCAGATTTCGATTTCTTTTCGTAAAATTACTGCACATACAGGAGATACCTATAATGAGGAGGCAGATCGTCTTGCCAAAGCAGCTCTTATTAAAGAGTAACAGGGAGGTTTGTTTATGTCGAAATACAAATGTTTGTTGTGGGATTTGGATGATACTCTTTTTGACTTCAAAAAGTGTGAACATGATGGAATAGTGGAAAGCTTTAGGAAACATGGAAAAAGTGTTACGGAGGATGTCATTAGTCTATATTCTAAAATAAATGATAGCTACTGGAAGCGGTTGGAAAGACAGGAGATAACAAGACAAGAGGTGCTTGTTGGTCGTTTTCGTTCGTTATTTGAAACTTTGATGTATTATGATATGGATGCGGTAGCATTTCAGAATACGTATCACATCGAGCTTGGGAAACAAGCTACATTAATGGATGGAGCATGGGAGGCACTGTCTGCGAGCCGGGATATGGGTTTTTGTAATTATGTGATAACCAATGGTGTGGCGCAGACGCAAAAAAATAGAATGAGACTAAGCCATTTGGATGAGCTTGTAGATGGAGTATTTATCTCAGAAGAATTGGGTGTGGAGAAACCATCACCGGTATTTTTCACAAAAGCTTTGAAAACAATAGAATCCGAACAGAAGGACATAACAAGGGATCAGATTCTTGTGGTCGGAGATTCGTTAACGAGCGATATGTTGGGAGGCTATCAGTCGAATCTGGATATCTGTTGGTTCAATGTCCGAAAAAGGGAAAATGACCTGGCACTTCCTGTGAATTATGAGATCTTCCATCTGATGGATATTATTACGATTCTTGTGTGAAATGAGGATTAATAGAGCATGGCAAAAGGACCGAATCAGAAGAGTAAGCTGCTATATTTAGTGAAAATATTTAAGGAGCAGTCAGATGAGCAGCATCCCTTAAGTGCTGCGGAGTTAATTGAAAGATTAGCGTCGTATGGTGTTTCGGCAGAGCGAAAAAGTATTTATGATGATATAGAATGTCTGAAGAATTTTGGGTATGATATTGTACATAAGAAAAGCAAGGAACAGAGCGGATACTATCTGAAAAGTCGGATTTTTTCACTGGCGGAATTGAAAATTCTGGTGGATGTCATCCAGTCAGCCCGATTCATTACGAGAGCTAAATCCGAAGAATTAATTAAAAAGCTGGAAACCTTTGCAAACTGTCATGAGGCAAGAAAACTACGTCGTCAGGTTTATGTGGCAAATCGCGTAAAAACTCAAAATGAACAGATTTACGAGAGTGTGGATAGAATTCATGAAGCGATGCAGGAAGGAAGTCAGATCTGTTTTTCGTATCTGGATTGGGGATTGGATAAAAAGCTTGTTCCGAGACACGATGGAGAGAAATATCAGGTCAGTCCGTGGTCGCTAACGTGGAATGCAGAGAATTATTACTTGATTGCATATGATGAAAAGGGAAAGAAGATTAAGCATTATCGGGTGGACAAAATGGGCGGGATAAGCCTGAATGGAAGAAAGCGTAATGGCCAGGAAGAGTTTGAGCATTTTGATGTGGCGCAATATTGCAATAAAACCTTTAGTATGTATGGTGGACATGATGAAATGATTACGCTGCAATTTGAGAACCATCTATTAGGTGTTATTCTGGATCGGTTTGGGACGGATTTATCTATAAGAAGGCGTGATGCAGATCACTATTCTGTCCGTGTTCCGGTGGCTGTCAGCGGACAGTTTTTTGGCTGGCTTACCGGTATCGGAAAGGGAGTTCAGCTGCTGGCACCCGAAAGTGTGCGATGGGAATATCGTGATTATTTACTTGAATTAATAGGTGAGGTGGAAAACAATGCAGATTAAAGTGGCATCCAGGATGGAAGAGTACGAGGAAGGTATTTTTCAGTTGTTGAATGAGCAGAGAATCGAGAAAGAAAGGAGAGGAGAAAAGGTTTACAACCTCTCAGTGGGAACTCCGGATTTCCCACCAGCGCAGCATATTGTGGATGCTGTTGTTGAAGCGGCAAAGAAACCGGAGAATTACAAATATTCTCTGGGAGAGCTGCCACAGCTGATTCAGGCAGTCATAGACAGATATCGGGTGAGGTATGGTGTTTGTCTTGAGGAAAATGAGATTATGAGTGTTTATGGCTCTCAGGAGGGATTAGCACATATTGGTCTTTCCTTATGTGATTCGGGCGATATTGTTCTGGTTCCAAATCCAGGGTATCCGATTTTTGAGATTGGTTCGTCTCTTGCAGGAGCAGTGGTGGTGCCATACATGCTTTATCCTGAAAGAAATTACGAACCTTCATTTGAGGAGATTCCAAAGTCAATTTTGGAAAAGACGCGTTATATGATTGTTTCGTATCCTCTTAATCCGATATGTAAATGTGCTCCGCAAGGGTTCTACGAGAGATTAATTACATGGGCAAGGGAAAACGAGATTATTATAATACATGACAATGCTTATTCTGACATTACCTTTGATGGAAGAACGGGAAGTAGCTTCTTAGCCTATCCGGGGGCTAAGGATGTCGGCGTTGAATATTATTCGTTATCAAAATCCTTTAACTATACCGGAGCTAGAGTTTCCTTTTTAGTAGGAAATGCACAGGTAGTTCAGAATTTTAAGAAACTGCGAAGTCAGATAGATTATGGTACCTTCCTACCTGTGCAATATGGTGCAGTAGCTGCGCTTACCGGAACAGATGATCAAGTAGTATGGCAGCGTAATGAATATGAAAAAAGAAGAAATGCGTTGTGTCGCGGTCTTAGCAGGATCGGATGGAAAGTCGAGGACAGTGAAGGAACAATGTTTGCATGGGCAAAGATACCTGAGAAGTTTGGTTCGGATGATGTTGAGTTTGTGAAAAGATTGTTGGATGCAACCGGAGTCCTTTGTACACCGGGGTCGAGTTTTGGTTCCTTGGGAAAGGGGTATGTAAGATTTGCCCTTACCCTGCCGGTGGAGGTGATTAAAGAGGCAGTAAACGTTATCGATGTCAGCGGTATTTTGAAATAATCCATATTGACATGCACAGTTGTTTTTGCTATGCTTAATATGCCACTAGATATTGTATTTATCTGGTGGCATATTTCAACATATAGCATAATTGGAGGGTATAACATGGGAGAGGAAGTGGATTATTCTGTTGAATATTATCCAAAGAAAAAAGTACGTGTAGTCAAGAAAGATGGCAGTCTTGAGGACTTTAATATTCAGAAGGTTATCAGTGCAGTCGGTAAGAGTGCATATCGCGCATTGACTAAATTTACGGATGAAGAGAAACGACAGATTTGTCAGTATGTAGTAAATAAGGTTGATGAAATCGGGGAGAATCAGATTCCAATCCCTGTTATGCATAACATTGTAGAATCTGCTTTGGAGGCTACAAAACCTCTTGTGGCGAAAAGCTATCGGGATTACCGTAACTATAAGCAGGATTTTGTCAGAATGATGGATGAGGTTTATAAGAAGAGCCAGTCTATCATGTATGTTGGAGATAAAGAAAATGCCAATACGGACTCTGCTTTGGTATCCACAAAGAGAAGCTTAATTTTCAATCAGTTTAATAAGGAACTGTATCAGAAGTTTTTTATGACTACCGAAGAAATACAGGCATGTAGGGATGGTTATATTTACGTTCATGATATGTCTGCCAGAAGAGATACCATGAATTGCTGCATTTTTGATGTGAAAAGTGTTCTTACCGGTGGCTTTGAGATGGGAAACATCTGGTATAACGAGCCGAAGACCCTTGATGTTGCATTTGATGTGATTGGTGATATTGTACTCAGTGCGGCGAGTCAGCAGTATGGAGGATTTACGGTTCCGGAGGTTGATAAGATTCTGGAGCCATATGCTGAAAAATCCTATGTGCGTGATGTTGAGAAATATGTGGGTTTAGGTATCTCAGAGGAGAAGGCAAAAGAGCAGGCATTAAAGGATGTGGAAAAGGAATTTGAACAGGGCTTCCAGGGATGGGAGTATAAGTTCAATACGGTAGCAAGCAGTCGTGGTGATTATCCGTTTATCACGGTGACGGCAGGGCTTGGAACGGGCAGATTTGCTAAAATGGCTTCAATAATCCTGTTGAATGTCAGAAAGAACGGACAAGGAAAGAAGGATCACAAGAAGCCGGTTCTGTTTCCCAAAATCGTATTTTTGTATGATGAGAATCTTCATGGGGAAGGAAAACCTTTAGAGGATGTTTTTGAGGCGGGAATCGCATGCTCTGCAAAGACCATGTATCCGGACTGGTTAAGTCTTACCGGTAAAGGTTACATCGCAAGTATGTATAAGCAATATGGGAAGGTAATCTCCCCGATGGGTTGCAGAGCCTTTTTGTCGCCATGGTATGAAAGAGGCGGAATGCATCCGGCAGATGAAAATGATGTACCTGTTTTTGTTGGACGTTTCAATATTGGAGCAGTATCCCTGCATCTTCCGATGATTCTTGCAAAATCCCGTAAGGAGGGCAAGGATTTCTACGAAGTATTAGATTATTATCTGAATTTAATCAGACAACTGCATATCAGAACCTATGCCTATCTTGGGGAGATGCGTGCCTCCACAAACCCATTAGCTTACTGTGAGGGTGGATTCCTCGGCGGACATCTGCAGCTGCATGATAAGATCAAGCCGATCCTTAAATCAGCTACGGCAAGCTTTGGTATCACTGCGTTCAATGAGCTGCAGGAGCTATATAATGGAAAATCTCTAGTTGAGGATGGACAGTTTGCACTGGAAGTTCTTGAATACATTAATGAGAAGGTAGCACAGTTTAAGGAGGAAGATGGCAATCTTTATGCGATTTACGGCACTCCTGCTGAGAATCTGTGCGGTCTTCAGGTGAAGCAGTTCAGAGCTGAGTACGGCATCGTAGAGGGTGTATCTGACAGAGAGTATGTATCAAACAGCTTCCATTGCCATGTGACGGAGGACATTACACCGATTGAGAAGCAGGATAAGGAGTATCGTTTTTGGGAGCTTTCCAACGGAGGCAAAATCCAGTATGTCAAATATCCTATTGGATATAATTTGGAGGCAATCAAGACTTTGGTTCGACGTGCGATGGATATGGGCTTCTACGAAGGTGTCAATCTGTCTTTGGCTTACTGTGATGACTGTGGGCATCAGGAGTTGGAAATGGATGTTTGTCCGGTGTGCGGAAGCAGAAATCTGACAAAGATAGACCGGATGAATGGTTATCTTGCTTATTCACGCGTACATGGGGATACGAGACTTTCTGATGCGAAGATGGCAGAAATCGCAGAGAGAAAATCCATGTAATTGAATAGGGGGACATTGTTGTGCG
>CALZEZ010000113.1 GCA_945643825.1 uncultured Lachnospiraceae bacterium | reverse complement strand
CCGGACAGAATTTTATCCACCCCGTCACTCACAGTATCAAAATAATCGGGATGGATCCTCTCGTACCACCAGACATAGGTTTCCTCGGGTGTGAGCTCCTCATGAATCCCAAGCAGAACTCTTTTCATCGTATCATCCGCATACATTCTGGGTGCTTTGCCGTCTTCCAGTTCAATCGTCCAGATACCGATATGGGCCTGTTCCAATATTTGTTTTTCTATCTGACAAGTACTCACGTTCAATCTCCCCTTAGTACTTTATCCCTCACAGTGTATATTATAGGTCGCTCCCAAAAATATTGCAACATTTTATCGAATATTCAGATTATTTTGACAATCCAAGTCGATTTTGTACGTATTGAAGACTCTTAAGGTAATCCGTCTCTGTGTCAAGATGTTCTAACAGAAGCGGCATATCCTCATCTTCTGCCGTGGCGAGCTCCGCATAGAGCGAAAGATTCAAAGTGCCCTCTCCGCAGCTTACCTCCTTAAGCTGAAACGTGAATGGAGCAAGCAGCACAATATCCTTCAAATGGCAGCTGCAGATTCTTCCATGGAGCTTATCAAAGCATTCTCTCAAAAAAGCATCCGAAAAGAAATACCGCTCCGGGCAATTGATCATGTTGACGGCATCCATGTGAACGGCAAAGCTCTCCCGATCAACGGCATCAATCAGACGCAGATATTCATCCGGACCGGTCGGCACCATCCATGGCATCGGCTCGATGGTAAATCTCGTATGAACCGGATGCACCGCATCGATGATCTCACGGATTGCCTCGACGGTGCGATCCCATGTTTCTTTCGTGAAATTCTGTGCATAGCCGCCGTCCCAACGTCCGGGCACCGGAGTTCCCGCAATGTTCACACAGCATCTTGCTCCGATCTCCTCTGCCATTGCAAGCTGCCCGATCGAATACTCCATAGCTTCCCTGCGCTCATTTGCGTCTGCCGCAAGCATATTCTTCCAGATCCCAACCTCAGCAATGACAAGCTCCTGCTCCTTTGCGGCATCCGCGTACTCCATGTACTTCGCATGACCTGCCCGGTAATCCACCGGCAGAACCACTGCCCCACAGCCTAACTCCTTATTCCGTCTCGCCCAATCTGCAGGGCTTGTATGCGAGATGGTTGTATTTAATCCAAGCAGCATAATAAACCTCTTTTCCTGTTTAGAAATTTCTATGATGAATGACCGAAGGATCAAAGGAAGAAAGATTCTTTACTCCGGTGCGCGCCATGATTGCAGAAAGCTCCCCGCTCATCTGCTTCATTCTCTCTGTCACTCCCTGTGCACCATTCTTTAGCGGCTCCATCAGATGTCTTCCCACGCAGACTGCATCCGCTCCAAGCGCCAGTGCCTTGTAGGCATCCATCGCGCTCTCAACGCCGCAGTCCACAAAGATTTTTAACTGTCCTTCTGCTGCCCTTACAATCTCTGGAAGCATCATAAGAGGCGCAACGGAATGTGACATGATGCCATGGTGATGCGATACAACAATTCCCTTCACACCGGCCTCGACGCACGCTGCCGTATCCTGTACACTGAGCACACCCTTAATAATAAACGGGACAGGAGAAGCCTGCACATATTCTCTGATCTGCGCCTTGCTTTTGGCCTTCATCGGCAAGCCCTGCACCACATCATAGCCGCCGCTTCCGTTAAAGGCATGATCCACATCCATTCCCATAGCAAAAACGCCTGTCTTTGCAGCATGCTCGATGCGGCGAAACACCTCTTTATCGTCCGCATGCGGCTTGATGATTTTCACCGTCTTTGCACCGGTCGCCACAATATCCTCCAACTCTTTATCCTCGCCCATGCCGTAGAAATGACACGCGCCGGCACCCAGTGCCCCCTTTGCAAACTCCGTCATCGCATTGTCACAGATGTGGTGCAAATGCGACAGAGCCGCTGTCATGATCGGTGTCTCAAAGGTCTCACCCCAAAGTTTAAGTCTCATATCCGGAAGCTCCGAATCAAAAAAACGGGATTCGACAAGAAGCGAATCAAAATACGCTCTTGTAATCTCATTGGAATCTGCTGTGTAAGTCATTATGCTAACCTCCTATTCTCTTCTTTTATTATAGAAGCTGTCCATCCAAATACAAAGAAGGTTCATGCTGTAAAATTGTACAATTTAGCAATCTTGACATTTCTGCAGAGTTCTCCTAACATCAAAACAAAAAAACACTTACGGATGATGCACTATGGAATTCTACTTAGCTCCCATGGAGGGACTTACCACCTTTGTATATCGAAACACCTTTGCCAAGCACTTCGGAGGCGTAACACGCTATTTTGCCCCCTTTATCGGCAGCCGCCACATGAGTACCCGCGATATTCGCGATATCCTGCCGGAAAACAATGAAAATATTCTGCTGATTCCTCAGATTCTTTCGAACAAGGCCGAGGATTTTCTTGCGATCTCCGATACACTTCGCAGTTATGGGTACGATACCGTAAATCTCAACCTTGGCTGTCCCTCGGGCACCGTGGTCGCCAAGCACAGGGGTGCCGGATTCCTGGAGGATCCTGTGGCATTAGACCGTTTTCTGTATGAAATTTTTGACAAATGCCCGATGAAAATCTCGATAAAAACCAGACTCGGAATAGAATTTTTGTCCGAATGGGAGGATCTGTTCCGTATCTATGCCAAATATCCGCTGGAGGAGCTGATCGTGCATCCCCGCCTGCAAAAGGAATACTACAATGGTCACGCACACGTGGATGCTTTTGCCGATGCGTATGCATTCTTTAAAGAGCAGGCTGTCACCTCCCCGCTATGCTACAACGGTGATATCGTCTCTGTGGAATCCTATCAGGCGCTTCTGCGTATGTGTCCGGAAATAAATCATGTCATGATCGGACGAGGAATTCTGCGAAATCCCATACTGCTGCAGCTTCTGCTTCGAGAGACTTCCTCTTCCTCTTTGACAAAGGAACAGCTAAGAGCCTTCCACGACGATCTGCTTGACGGCTACTGCCGCTGTCTTTCGGGCGGGGATACTCCTGTGCTCTACAAAATGAAGGATCTATGGACACACCTTTCGTGCTGCTTTGTCTCTCCCGAGAAATACCTAAAAAAAATAAGAAAAGCCTCCAGGCTAAACGAGTACACCATAGAGGTGAATCGTCTGTTCCGGGAAGCTACTATATCAGAACTTTGACGCGCATTGCTTTTTTGTCCGCATGTGCTATACTTGTGGGTATCCAAATGATTGTCAGGAGGCACTATGAAAATCTTTGCTTATGCACTTCGTGAATATGATGAACAGGCTTATTTTGAACGCTTCTGTAAGGAGGCAGGGATAACCTACGGTTTCACAAACGAGTATCCCTCCCTCGACAACGTGGAGCTTGCCAGAGGATATGAGGCGATTACGATCATCACCAATCTGATGTATCCGGAAATCTTGGACCGCTTCTATGAGGTGGGTGTCCGCTATATTGCTACCAGAAGCATCGGCTACGACCATATTGATTTAGAGCATGCGAAAAAGCTTGGCATCCGCGTCACGCACGTGACGTATTCTCCCAACAGCGTTGCCAACTATACGATTATGATGATGCTCATGGCATGCCGAAGAATTGACTATATTATGAAAAAAGCCAGCCTGAAGGATTTTGGGCTGGAGGGAAAAATGGGGCAGGAGCTGTCACTCAGCACTGTGGGAATCATCGGCACCGGCAAAATCGGTGAGACCGTGATCCGACATCTGTCCGGCTTCGGCTGCCGCATCCTTGCTTATGATCTGTATGAGAAGGATTCGGTTAAAGAATTTGCGCAATATGTGGATCTGGACACGTTATACCGTGAATCGGATATTGTTTCCCTCCATGTACCGGGGCTTCCGGAAAATCGGCATATGATTGGCAGGGATGCTTTTGCAAAAATGAAGGATGGTGTCATCCTCATCAATGCAGCCCGCGGAATGTTAGTCAACAATGATGACTTGATCGATGCCATCGGAACCGGCAAGGTGGGCTTTGCCGCCTTAGATACCTTTGACGGAGAGCAGGGTCTGTATTACCTCGATTTTGAGAAGAAGCCTTTTGCCAATCAGGCGTTCTGTACACTGAGCGGCATGAGTAATGTCATGCTCTCCCCGCATATGGCCTTTTATACCGATCAGGCGGTTTCCGATATGGTCGGAAACGCAATAAAGGGACTTCTTGCCTTTGAGAAGGACGAAAGAAATCCCTTTGAGGTGCTTTAATATTTTTTCGGATTTATTTCTTAATCACTTTGCTTCCAATCAGATAAATCACTGCGGCAACGACCATGCCGTTTACCGAAGCAATACCCCAGTGAAGAAGGTTCGCAACTACCGCACCGGCTACAACACCGGCTACAGCGAACCAGTCAACGTTCTTAAGCTCCTTTTCCTCCCCCATGAATCTGGACGGATTCATAAAGTAGGATAACACCAGAATGATTCCGACCGGAGGAAGGGTGCAGTTTAAGATGTTCAACCAGCCGCAGAAATTATTGTAGAGCCATACGGCAAGAATCGTTCCGACAATTCCGGAAATCAGAACCATCGGTTTCTTCTTCTGTCCAAAAATATTCGCAAGACCAAGTCCCGCCGAATAGAGTGCGTTGTCATTGGTCGTCCAGATATTTAATCCCAGAACAATAACTGCAAAATAGAACAGATTGAGCTCTAACATTACCTCAAAGATATCATTGCCATTTACAAAGATCGAGGAAATCGCACCAAAGCAGAACATCAGGGAATTTCCAAGGAAAAAGGCAATGACTGTAATCACAGCTCCGGTCAGTCCGGACTTTGCAAAGCGGGTAAAGTTCGGGGTAGCCGTTCCACCGGATACAAAGGAGCCCATAACGAGCGCCGCACCACCAAATACCGTCAAGGTTCCGCTTGAACGTGCAAACTGCTCTACGATCGTTCCATCACCCCTCATAACCGCAATGATCATCGCTGCTGTTCCAAGCACCGCTACGGCAGGAACCGCAATATAGCTGACGATAGTCAAGGACTTAATACCAAAATAAGCAGATGCCGTCATACAGATACCGGCAATAACAACCAGTGCATATTGTGCCACCACGCTGCCGCCGAGAAGCTCTTTTGCTACCGGGATGGCAAACATCGCAATACCCACGCCGAACCAGCCAATCTGGGTGAAGCTGATCATGGCCGAGGGAAGGTAGGAGCCCTTGATTCCGAAGCTTCTTCTGGATAACAGATCCAGGCTTAATCCTGTCTTTGCTCCCACATATCCAAGCAATCCGGTGTATCCACCTAAAATAATACCACCAAGCACCAGGGAGCCGATAAAGCCCTTCAGATCCAAGCCGTCGGCAAGCTGCTGCCCTACCCACATGCTCGCTGAGAAAAAGGTAAATCCCAGCATAATCATAAACATGGTTAATACGCTTCTGCGGCTCTCAGGAGCAACCGCCTTGTCTGCGTAGTCGGCATCGACTACCGTTGTTTTTTGTGTTTCTTCCTTCATCCTCTTGTTCTCCTCCTCATAAAGAAATGTG
>CALZEZ010000112.1 GCA_945643825.1 uncultured Lachnospiraceae bacterium | reverse complement strand
AGATACCCTGTATATGACGATTTTTTCTACCGTCATAGGATATGCGCTTGGCCTGCCGCTTGGCATTGTTTTGTACACGACGCGAAACACTGGCCTTAAACCCAACCGGATCATCTATCGGTTGCTTGATGTTATATGCAATATCATCCGAAGCATTCCGTTTTTGATTCTTCTGATCCTTCTTATCCCGGTCACCAGAACGATTGTCGGAAAAAGCTATGGCTCGACCGCAACGATCGTGCCCCTGGTAGTATGTGCAACACCCTACATTGCCAGAGTGGTGGAATCCTCCTTAAATGAGGTGGATGCCGGTGTGATTGAAGCCGCAAGGGCGATGGGCGCAAATACGCTTCAGATCATCTTTAAGGTGCTCTTGGTGGAGGCGAGAATATCCCTCCTCGTGGGAGCCACAATCACGACAGGCCTGCTGCTTGGATATTCTGCCATGTCGGGAACCGTAGGAGGCGGCGGACTGGGTGACATAGCTGTCAGGTACGGCTACTACAGATGGCAGACCGATATTATGATCGTCACCGTGGTGCTGCTCATTCTCATTTTCCAGCTGATCCAGAGTCTTGGAACCAGGGTGGCGACATTACTTGATCACAGAAAAAGATAAGAAAAGGTCTGAGGATAAACACCATGGACATTAACGTATTATTGGAATATCTGCCCCTGTACGGAGAAGCCTTTCTGCTGACGCTGCGCATCGGCTGGCTGGGAATTCTGCTCTCGTTTTTCATAGGAGTTGCGTGCGCCTTTATTCTCTACTTTAGAATTCCGATTCTTAGAACGATTGTAAAGGCCTACATTGAGCTTTTCAGGAACACACCGCTTCTTGTTCAGCTCTTTTTTCTCTACTTCGGACTTCCCAAGCTTGGGTTTCACATATCGGCACTAAGCTGCGGTGTGCTTGGTCTGGGACTTCTTGGCGGAAGCTATATGACAGAGGCACTTCGAAGCGGACTTGAAGCGGTCGAACCGATGCAGATACAGAGCGCACTGGCGCTCTCCATGAATAAAAGACAGATTTTTGCGCATATCATTCTGCCGCAGGCGATTGCAAGCAGCATGCCCCCGATCCTTGCAAATGTCATCTTTCTGCTCAAGGAAACCAGCGTGTTTTCCGCCATAAGCCTGATGGATCTGATGTTTACTGCCAAGGATCTGATTGGCCTTTATTACAAAACAACAGAGTGCCTGTTTCTGCTTGTCGTCTTCTACATCCTCATGCTGCTTCCGGTGTCGGTTCTTGGCAGTATTTTGGAGAAAAAAGTAAGATATGCGGGCTTTGGAGAATAAGGTATGAACACACTATTACAGCAATTCGGCTTTGACGTCCTCTTTAAGGGCACAAACATGCTGCGGCTTCTGGGAGGACTTGGAGTCGCACTTAAGATCAGCATCCTTTCGGTGAGCATCAGCATCGTTTTGGGCATCCTGCTCGGAATCCTGATGACCCTGGGCAATCCCCTGATCAATGCAATTGCCAGAGTATATCTGGAGATCGTCCGCTTTATGCCGCAGATGGTGCTGCTCTTTCTCGTCTATTTTGGCGCAACCAAAGCGTTTGGACTAAACCTCTCCGCACAGACAGCATCCATCGCGGTGTTTAGCTTTTGGGGCACGGCTGAGATGGCAGATCTGGTCAGAGGCTCCCTAAACAGCATATCCAGACTGCAATATGAAACGGCGCAGGCGCTCGGCTTGAACCGCGCACAGACCTATCTCTATGTGCTCATTCCCCAGATGGTAAGACGCCTGTTGCCCCTGTCAATCAACCTGGTTACGCGGATGATTAAGACGACAAGCCTCGTCATGATGATCGGAATTGTAGAAGTGCTAAAGGTCGGACAGCAGATTATCGAGGCAAACAGAAAGGCGTCTCCGAATGCTGCCTTTGGCGTGTTTGCAACCGTGTTTTTCCTCTATTTTATAGTATGCTTTCCAATCAGCATGCTGTCGGGATATCTAGAGAAGCGATGGGAGAATAAGGGATGAACGAGATTTTAGTCACAGAGCATTTACATAAAGAATATGAAGGAATGACGGTTCTTGAGGATATCAATCTCACCGTGAAAAAGGGGGAGGTCGTTGTCATCGTAGGCCCGTCCGGCTGCGGCAAGAGCACCTTTTTGCGATGCCTGAACGGACTCGAAACGATACAGGACGGACGCGTTCTTCTCGACAACGAGGTTATCAATCCGGGCAGGAAGAATCTGACAAAGGTGCGGGAAAAGATCGGAATGGTTTTTCAAAGCTATGAGCTGTTTCCCCATAAAACCATTCTCCAGAACGTAACCCTGGCTCCCATCAAGGTGCAGAAGAGAGATAAGGCAGAGGCACAGAAGGAAGCCCTGGCTCTGCTTGCGCGCATCGGACTCGAGGGCAAAAAGGACAGCTATCCGAGACAGCTCTCGGGCGGACAAAAGCAGAGAGTGGCGATTGTGCGTGCTCTTATGATGCACCCCGAGATCCTTCTTTTTGACGAGGTCACGGCGGCACTTGATCCGGAAATGGTCAGAGAGGTACTCGAAGTGATCCTGGCGCTTGCAAAGGAAGGCCGCACCATGGTTATCGTGACGCATGAGATGGCATTTGCCAGAGCGGTTGCCGACCGGATTATCTTTCTGGACGGCGGGCAGATTATTGAGGAGGCCGCACCCGATGCATTTTTTACCCATCCACAGACCGGACGGGCAAAAAAATTCTTAGAATCCTTCTCCTATGAGAAAAAGTAGAAGATTTCTGAAAAAACACATGACGAATCGCTCCGCTTCGTATAAGATAGAAAAGAGGAGTAGAAAATCACTATGAAAACGAAGAAAACGAAGGCGGCAGTCGTGTTTAGTATGGCAATGTTTGCCGTGTTGTATATATCCCTGATTCCAGTGTCCGGCTTTATGGGTGTAGCGGGACAGCAATACCGCTGGATGTTTGGAAGCTATGAGGTCTCTCTGTCTCAGTTTGCCGGCGTTGTGACGGTTATTCAGATTGCAATCTGCGTTACCCTTGTTATGACGCACCGCAGGCTTGGTGTGATTCTCAGCATGCTGCTTTTGTCTATGGGAGCTCTCGGCGCGGCATTTTCCATTGTGCGCACAAAACAGATGTTTTCGATGCCCGGCATCGTCATGTCTGTGGGAGCTATTTTTATTATTCTTCTGCTGAACAGACAGATGCGATGGATTGCCCAAAAGGAGCAGAAAATAAGACAGCAGGCAGTCACAGATCCCCTGACCGGACTTGCAAACCGAAGGGGAGTGCTTGATTTTATCAATCAAATGCTGGAGGAGAAGAAACCTTTTTATCTTTTATTTCTTGATCTGGACCATTTTAAGGAAATAAACGATGCGCTGGGACATAAGGCAGGAGATGTGATGCTTCAGACGATCTCCTCGAAATGGAAGCAGTTAGACAATCCCGGTGGCCTGCTTGGCAGAAACGGAGGAGACGAATTTCTTCTCATACTGCCGGATGATGGGCAGGTGGATGTGTGTCGCTTCATGCAGGAGTGCGTCGATGCTACGGCAGAGGGTGCTTACATTGAGGAGATACATAACGTCTGCTATGCCACGGTTTCCATCGGTGCCGCACATTTTCCGACGAATGCGGATAACTGCGAGGATCTGCTAAAATATGCAGACATCGCTATGTATGAGGCAAAGGAAAAGGGAAGCAACTGCTACTGTCTTTTCAAAGAGCAGATGGGGGAAAGAGCCAGAAGAAAACACGAGCTGGAGGGCTATGTCCGGAATGCTCTCGAGAAGGATTTATTCACGCTTGTGTTTCAACCGCAGTTCTCTCTTATCGATAAAAAATGCAGAGGCTATGAGGCTTTACTCCGGTTAATGGATGAGGACGGAAAACAGCTGGATACAACCGAGTTTATTTCCGTTGCGGAGGAAACCGGACTGATTATGGAGTTAGATCTGTACGTGCTGGAGAAAGCCCTTGGTATGCTTTGTGATGTAGCAAAACATGAGGACAACGATCAGCTTATCACAGTAAACATTTCCTCCAGGCAGCTGGTGGCCATGGACTTTGTCACGCAGCTGAAGAAAATTCTTGAGAAAACAGGCTTCCCGCCGAACCGGCTGGAAATCGAGATGACAGAGTACAGCTATGTCAAATCTGTATCAAGAGCGATTACCGTGATGAGAGAGCTAAGCGAGCTTGGCATCCGAATAGCCCTAGATGATTTCGGAACAGGCCATACCTCACTGAGCTACTTGACCATGATGCCGGTGAATACCATTAAGATTGACAGATTTTTTGTGGATGCGCTCGGAAAAGACGACCGGATGGACGATTTTGTGCATGCCGTGATTACGATGGGACATATTCTTGACTGCGAGATTGTCGCAGAAGGCATAGAGACCGAAAGACAGATGGAGCTTCTGAGATCCTATCACTGTGATTATCTCCAGGGCTTCCTCTGGGGTGAGCCAACGACCTTTGAGAAGCTATGGGGGGACATGTAAAATGAAAGAGAATACACCTATCAGAATTGGGAGTCACACACTCCCAAACCGGATTACCTTTGCACCCACGGTAAAATTTGACTATACGGATGATTCCGGAAAGGTGACAGAGAAACACATCAAACATTATACAAACCGCGCCAAGGGTGGCTGCGGTTTAATCTGCGTTGAGGCAACGGCAGTTACCCCTGGTGGAAGATTTGTTAAGACGCACATGGGACTGTGGAGTGATGAGCAGATTGAGGGACACAAGGCTATCACGCAAGGCTGTCACCGTTATGGCAGTGTTGTGATTATTCAGCTGAACCATACAGGCTATCAGGCCAACCCGGAATGCGGACCGGCCATCGGACCGTCACAGATTGAGTGGAAAAGATATAATGCAACCATCCAGACCGTAGAAATGAGTGTTGCGCAGATTCATGAGATGCAGAAATCCTTTGTGGATGCGGCAGTTCGTGCGAAAGAAGCAGGCTATGACGGCGTACAGCTTCATGGCTGCCACTCCTACCTCATCAACCAGTTCATGTCTCCTGTGACCAATCACAGGCAGGATGCCTATGGTGGTGATGTCCGGGGAAGGGCGCGCTTTGGCTGTGAGATCATCCGGGAGATCAGGAGACTTTGCGGACCGGACTTTCTTATTTCTGTGAGAACCTCCGGCTACGATCCCGATTTGGCAGGTGCCATTGCGGTAGCGGAGGAATATGTAAAAGCAGGCTGTGACTACCTGCAGGTATCCAATGGACTTACCCCGCTCGATTCACTCCCACCCTATCCTGACGAGAAGATTTCTGATATACAGAGCCTTGGCGTATATTTTCACGAGCACTTTGCCGGACGCGTACCGGTCTCCTGCGTGGGAGGCCTCATGAATGCAGAACAGATTGCCTATCTGCTGGATAAGGATTATGTTGATACCGTGGATGTAGCCAGAGCCATTCTGGCAGATCCGGCATTTGCCCATGCAGTGCTTAACCACACAGAATATACCCGCTGTTATGCCTGCCCCGCCTGCCAGTATGGTCCCGGCACGGCGCACACCTGCCCG
>CALZEZ010000111.1 GCA_945643825.1 uncultured Lachnospiraceae bacterium | reverse complement strand
ACCGGAGCCGGGATACATGCCGCAGGCGAATATGCCTGGTCCGGGGTATGGAAATTATGCTGGAAATCAGCTGGATCAGAGATTGCGTAATGAGTTGAAGCCCGATCCATGGGCAGGAAACCAGATGGCAGCAAATGCCGGAGATAACAAAACGGTATATTTGTTTGATCAGAATAATCAGCCCGCGGCGAAGAAGACGGGGGCTCATTTGTTTGCGTTAATTGATGCGGCGAATCCGACCAGAAGATTTGAGTGTAGAATTGACTCTGTGATGACGGTCGGCAGAGGTGCTGATAATAAGATTGTGATCCGTGACGATGTCACGGTTTCTGGCGTTCACTGCCAGTTTGGCTTTGTGAATGGAACGTTTGTGGTAAAGGATATGGGATCCTCGAACGGAACCTATTTAAACGGTAAGAAAATTACGGATTATGTGACGGTAACAAACGGCATGAAGATTCAGATTGGTGGCAGTGTCTACATTATTTCTTTATATTAAAAAAATAAGGATAATAAGCTTCCCGCCCTCTTGCTTGAAGGCGGGAGTTTTCGAATAGAGGAGGAAGGTCAGATGAACCGGGAACTTCAGGTGGAGACCAGGATACTTAAAGGCGATCATGTTGCAATCGGTGAACAGATCACGAAATGTAAAGAAGATCTCGAAAGACTCCGCGAGGTATTGGATGAGCTGAATACCATGTGGAATGGACGGGCGAGTATGGCCTTTTATGCTGCCGGGAAAAAGGATACCAATACGGTGGAGAAGCTGTTGCAGCGTCTGCTGACGATGCACAATGCACTCAATGAAGCCGGAATGAAGTATGAGAAAACCGAACAGCAGCTAAAGGATCAGTTTGAATCAATTAAGCTATAGAGAGGCAGGGCAAAATGATGATTGGTGCTGGTATAGGAGCCGGATTGTTAGAGAATCTTCTCGTTGACCCTTCGGTACTGAATGCGACGGCAGGGAAAGGCTACCAGGAGATTAACACGCTGGAGGCGGACTTGGCGGAACTGGAGAGTCTGGTGAGCAAGACACAAGCCTACTGGACGGGTACCGGTGGCGATGCGTTCCGCGCCTGCTATGCGGGTGAGAAAGACACAGTTGAACTGGCGATAAAGAACCTGAAAAGTGACATGGAGAATCTTTACACCATTTCCGCACAGTATACACAGACGGAGAAGAGCCTCACAGATTTTGCAGTGAGTCTTCCGGGTGATGTGATCAGTTAAGAAGGAGCAGACAGATGGCTTCAGAAACACAGATTAGGATGAACTTTCAAAATGCCCTGAGAAGGGCACAGGAAATAGAAGACATTGGAAATAAGCTTCTTTCCCTGGCGCAGGATGAAACGAATCAATGCCTGCTTGAGCTGGGAAAAGGCTGGAGCGGTTATGCACATGATGCAATGTGCGTCAAGACAGACCGCTTGCAGGACGAAGCGATAAGCATAGCCAATAAGCTTAAGAGGACAGCAGATACGATTCGTAAGATTGCTAAGGTAATATATGACACCGAGATGAAAAATCTGCAGATTGCAATGGAAAGAGAAAAGAGGTCCTGAACGGATGAAAAGAGGATTGCTACTGCTTATTTCAACAGCAGTGATATTGTGTGGCTGCACCGGTAGAACCGATGGAGCAAACCACGTAGAGACAGGGAAGGAAGTGAGCCGGATGGAAGACACAAATCAGAACGAGACAACCAGTCAGCTGGAGCTGACGGACGACGAGATCAGAATACTTAGCGAAACCTATTTGCAGGAGGATCGCATTGCGCAGGGAAAGCTCTATAAACACCAGGAGGAGCAGCTGGGACGACTTCGTTTTGCTGTTGCCTATCTGGAGGAAAAATATCCGGATAAGAAGCTCGTGATTCGAAGCTGCTCGGAGAAAGCGGATTCGGATGGAAGCTGGGCATTTTCCTTTTATGAGAACACGGATGAGAATGGTAATTTTCATATTTATGTAAAGGAACTTTCGAATGGAGAATATTGTGCGACTGAGGATTACTGGAAGGTTGCATTAGAGGAACTCTATGATAGTTGGCTTTCAGGACAGCTTTCGGATCTGCTCGGACAGACGGTTGAAACAAAGACAATGTTTCTTGGTAACGAAGATCACAGTGCAGTGACTTCCATCGAAGAGATCAAAGCCCTTGGCGATAAGCTCCCGAGAAGCACGGATATCCGTGTGAATGAAGTGTCCGAGGCGGAGAGAATGGCGGTTACTTTAAAGGATTTTGTAATACAGAACAATCTTTATGGCTCCTATTTCCTGTATGAAGGGGACAAAGCCGGGGAGCTGGCTTCCTTTCAGACCTGGAATTAGTCGATAAGCACATTTCGAAGGAGGAAGTCCGATGGCAGATGGTTACCTGTCAACAGAACAGGTTTTGTTATTAGAAAATCTCATGTATATGGGAGCGGATGACTCCCCGCTTCCCAAAATAAAGGACTGTGAAGGCAAGTCTATCGAAAGCATTCTGTCCATGGTGGATGTCAATTCCATTCCGGATGATGCCTCGTGTGGCTCCTATATGACGGGAAAGGATTGGAAGGATCTCGTCAATGCCATAAAAAATGATCCGGAGCTTTGCAAGATGACGGTGGCAGCCACGCATGTGGATCACTCGGACGGCGGTGGAGGCGGTGTCAGTGCCGTATTTACCAATCCGGATACCAAAGAGGCAGTCGTTGCATTTCGCGGGACGGCACAGAATGAGTGGAAGGACAATTTCGTCGGTGGAGCCACGACAGATACCCCGCAGCAGCAAAACGCACTGGACTGGTATCAGGAGGTGTATGAGGAGCTGGGACTCGATGACAGCTATGTCACCGTGACAGGTCACTCCAAGGGTGGCAACAAGGCAAAATACATCACCTTACTGGATGATAGCGTGGATCGCTGTGTTTCGTTTGACGGACAGGGCTTCTCTGATGAGTTTATGGAGAAGTATGAGGATCAGATTGCACAGAACCAGCATAAGATCGAGAACAATAACGTGGATTACGACTATGTCAATCTGCTTTTGAATGATGTGGGAAATACTACCTATTATAAAGGCTATGATTACGGGGAAGGCGGGGTACTCGAAGCCCACTGCCCCAATACCTTTTTTAAGTATGATGAGAACGGAAATCCCATCATGAACGTTTCGCCGACCGGACAGTCAGCGGAGATGAAGGCGATGGACGAGTTCTTAAACAGCTATTTGAGGAGTCTTAGCCCATCCGAAAAGGCAGAAGCGCTTGAGCTGATTGGTACACTGGTGCAGGGCGGATTCGGCGGCGAGATGGATGGAGAACTCTTTGATATACTGATGGATCCGGACAATCAGGACATGGCTGCGCATCTGGTTGCCTATCTGATAGAATATGAGCAGGCGCATCCGGAATTTAAGGATCATATCAATAATGTCATGAACAAGTTTGGTATGGGTGAATTCTGTGAGTACGTCAACACAGTGGACGACATCCTGAACAACGAATATTTTGACAAAGTATTCGACGCAGTGGACTGGGTGAGCGGTCACATTCCGAATTGGGTTATTGATTGGGTATTAGATAAGCTAAAAGAAGAATATGGAATCGAATTGACGAGAGAGCAGGCAAAAAATCTTCTAGCGATGATCGGAAAGCTAAACGGCTACATGGATGACATCAAGATTAAGGACAATGGTGGTGACATCGTTGTGGAGGATACATCCTTTGGAAACGTCGGAGAGATCAAGGTATTTCCGGGTGTGCTGTCGCAGGGAATCGCACAGATGGAGTCGATAGCACAGGAAGTAGAAAATATTAACGGCTCGATTGATGCGGTTCGCGCATCGATTGATTTTAATATGTTTGGGCTTGATTTTGTGGTGAAGCAGCTCAAGGGAAGAATCACCAGACTGTCGAAGGATTATGCGAAAATAGCTGCTGTCATGTCGGATTGCCTGACAGCGTATGAAAAAGAGGAGCAGGAGATAGAAGCTCTGTTTCCGATAACAAAGGACTTAACAAACGAGGGAGGAGACTGGACAGATGGAATTAAATAAGATTTGTCCGCATTGCATGCGGGAGGTAGAGGAAGGAGCGTTTTGCCCGCATTGTGGCAAAAATGTAGCAGAGAGACAGGAGCTCAAGCATCAGCTTCCGCCCTTTACCATTTTAAATGGAAAATACCTGGTTGGAGATGTACTTGGTGAGGGTGGCTTTGGCATCACCTACATCGGTCTCGATCTTACATTGGAGATTCGTGTTGCGATTAAGGAGTTTTTCCCGGCGGGACATGTTGCCAGAGATTCAGCTACAACCACACAGGTGACGGTATTTGCAGGACAGGATGAGGAGAACATTGCCAGATGGCAGGAGGAATTTCTTGATGAGGCGCGCTGTCTTGTCAAATGTAAGGAGCTTCCCGGTGTTGTCGATGTCAAAGGCTTCTTCAACGAGAATAACACGGCCTATTTTGTTCAGGAATTCCTCGATGGCATGACCTTAAAGGATTATATGGCAAGCCTTGGCGGCAAAATCCCTGTGGATGTGCTTATGCCGGCCATGGAGCCTGTTGTCGTTGCACTTGCACAGGTACATAATCATGGCTTGATCCATCGCGATATCAGCCCGGATAACATTATGCGCTTGAAGGACGGCACGATGAAGCTCTTTGACTTCGGTGCAGCGAAGCTGTTAGGCGATACCAGCGAGAAATCCATGGTATTAAAGCCCGGCTATGCACCCGAGGAACAGTATCGCAAGAACGGGAATCAGGGACCCTGGTCCGATGTCTATGCACTTTGTGCGACCTTCTATAAATGTCTGACCGGCGAGACGCCCGTGGAGGCCAATGAGAGAATGCGTCAGGATATCCTGAAGGCACCCTCCATGTATGGCGTGATGATTCCGCCTGCCATCGAAGCAACGCTGCTGCAGGGTATGGCGGTTTATGCCGAGAACCGGATTCAGAATATGAATGCGCTTCATACCGCGCTCTACTCGAACTATGTTCCGATGGGCAATATCGTGAGAGGGCAGACGGTTCCGGTGATGGGAACGATGGAGCGGACGATGCCGATGGTAAACCAGGTGTCGGTTGACGCCTACAGCGATGATGACTCCGTGACGATGCCGCTTTTGAATAACGGTCAGACCATGCAGATGCCGAACAACGGCCAGACGATGCCACTTCCGAACAACGGCCAGACGATGCCGCTTCCGAATAATGGCCAGCCGGCCATGATGCCGGGCTACGGTCAGCAGACATCTGCAAAGAAGAGTAAGGCACCTCTGATCCTTGGCATTATCGGCGGCGTGGCAGTCTTTGTCATCGTAATAGTGGTGGTTCTGGTTCTTGTGCTTGGCGGCAAGGACAAGGATCGTACTGACGGAGATGATATGAAAGCGCAGACCGAGACGACCACCACGGAGACAGAGACGAAACCTGAGACGGTGGTGGAAGAGCCTGTAGAGGAAAACGACACAGATCAAGCGTTAGTCGAGATTGCAGATCACTTTGCAGCTGCCGAAGACTGGAGCGCACAGGCCGAGGTGCTTCCGG
>CALZEZ010000110.1 GCA_945643825.1 uncultured Lachnospiraceae bacterium | reverse complement strand
TTCTCCTTCAATGCAAAAAGACGAACCACTGTCCAGACAAGAAACCCCAGGCCTGCAAACAATACGGTATTGATAAACAGGAATTGCTTTTTATGATAATGAGAAAGCTTCCATAATTGTTTCATAATGATCCTCCTTTGTTCTGTGTCGATAAATGTCATTATATTCCGAGAATGTAAACTTTATTCACATCCTCACGTAAAGGCTCTGTAAATTTACATAGATTTTACATAAGAACGCCATAGATTTTACATGCTATCGTTATACTGGGCTTACAAAAACAATAGAAAGGTATCACTATTAGCATGGACATTTTCGGCGTATTTACAGGCATAGGAGGACTGGCACTCTTCTTATACGGAATGGGAGTCATGGGAGACAGCCTGTCGAAATTATCGGGAGGAAGGATGGAGGCTCTTTTAGAAAGACTGACCTCGACGAAGCTTCGTGCCGTACTTCTCGGCGCGCTCGTGACCGCCGTCATACAATCCTCCTCAGCAACAACGGTCATGGTAGTCGGCTTTGTCAACTCCGGCATCATGCAGCTCGGACAGGCCGTCGGCATCATCATGGGTGCCAACATCGGCACGACCATCACTTCGTGGCTTCTGTCCCTGACCGGCATATCGGGCGGAAGTTTTTTGATCCGGCTCCTAAAGCCAAGCTCCTTCTCCCCCGTGCTTGCGGCAATCGGCGTGATTCTCACGATGACTGCAGGCAAAAATGATAAAAAGCGCGACGTCGGCACAATCCTGCTTGGCTTTGCCATTCTGATGTTCGGCATGGAGACGATGAGCACAGCCGTATCCCCGCTTGCAGACAATAAGGCCTTCACCGGACTTCTCACCATGTTCTCCAACCCCATTCTCGGAATGCTTGCCGGAACCCTTCTCACGGCCGTGATCCAGAGCTCCTCCGCCTCTGTCGGAATCCTACAGGCACTCTGCCTGACCGGCGCGGTGAGCTATGGCGCAGCACTCCCGATCATCATGGGACAGAACATCGGAACCTGCGTCACGGCGATCCTCTCTTCCGTGGGAGCAAACCGTAATGCGAGACGCGCGTCCATGATTCACTTATATTTCAACCTCATCGGCACGCTTCTCTTCATGGTCGTATTCTACGGAATCAACCTGGTGAGCCCCTTTGCGTTCTTAAACGACTCTGCGAGTGCCTTTGGCATCGCCGTGATCCACAGCCTGTTCAATATCGGCTGCGCGGTTGTCATGTTCCCATTTGCCAATGGATTAGTCCGCCTGTCCACTCTCACCGTACCCGACAGAGTGGAGAAAACACAGACCAATCTGCCCGCAGAGCTTGCGGCACTCGACGAGCGCTTCCTGCAAAAGCCCGGCTTTGCGATGGAGCTTTGCAGAACAGCTGCCTTCTCCATGGCAAACCAGACCAGAGAATGTATCTTCCTTGCACTTGATCTGTTAAATGAATATAATGAGGCTGTAGCAATACAGGTTACCGAAAAGGAGCAACTCATCGACACCTACGAGGACGTGCTCGGAACCTACCTCGTGAAGCTCTCCGGAACAAACCTCTCGCGGACGGATTCCCACACACTGTCGATTCTTCTGCACTGTACGAGTGACTTAGAGCGCATTTCCGACCATGCGGTCAACCTCATGGAATCTGCGACACAGATGAAAAAGCGCAAGCAGGAGTTCTCCAAAAAGGCGAGAAAAGAGCTCTCTGTCCTGATAGCCGCCGTGAAAGAGATCGTGGATATGACTGTACAGATCTTTGAGAACAGAGATATCGAACGCGCCAAGGGAGTAGAGCCGCTGGAAGAGGTCATTGACGGACTAAACCTCGCACTCAGACAGAATCACATCCGGAGACTCAGAAACGGCAAATGTACGATCGAGCTTGGAATCCTGCTAGAGGACATGATTACCGATTTAGAGAGAATCTCCGACCACTGCTCCAACATTGCGGTGTGCCTGATCCAGGTAAATGAGGACGGCTTTGACACCCATGGCTACATTGACTCGGATTTGAAGCAGACCGAATGGTTTGCGGGTCAGGTGGCGAGATTGCAGCAGAAATATAGCATACCGGTGAAGAAAGAAGGGGAATAAATGGCACTAATCTATGTTGTGGAGGATGATGAAAGCATACGGGAGATCGAGACGATTGCCTTAAAAAACAGCGGACACGAGGTCTGCGCGTTTGAAAATGCGGGTTCCTTCTATAAGAAAATGGAGGAGCTTCTGCCGGATCTGCTCGTGCTCGATGTCATGCTGCCCGATTCAGACGGCAATACCATCGTCAAAAAGCTGCGCACAAAACAGCAGACCGCGAAGCTTCCGATCATCATGGTGACCGCCAAGACCACAGAGATTGACATGGTCAAGGGACTCGATAACGGTGCGGATGACTACATCAAAAAGCCCTTCTCCATTATGGAGCTAATCTCCCGCGTCAAGGCACTGCTTCGCCGGTGCGAGGGAGAAAAGGAAGAAACCCTCACGCTCGGAAGCATCGTGATCGATAATGTGAGACATAAATGCGAGGTGGACGGAGAGATTGTGGAGCTCACCTACAAGGAGCATGAGCTGTTAAAATATTTACTTGTCAACAAAGGGATCGTCCTGTCCAGAGACCGGATCATGTTAAGTGTCTGGGGAACCGAATTTGAGGGAGAATCCCGAACGGTCGACATGCACATCAAGACGCTCAGACAGAAGCTGAAAACGGAGGGAGAGCATATTAAGACCGTCAGAAATGTGGGGTACGTAGCGGAATGAAGCACAAAATAAATCTTGCCATGATTGCGATTTCCATGCTTGCTGTCTGCATTACGATGTTCAGTATTACCTGCGTCTATTACAATCTCTTCGGGCAGCAGGTCAAAAAGGATCTGCGCATTCAGGCAAGAATCCTGGCTGCAGCCGGGCTCTCCAAGCTGACAGACGAGGAAAGCCTTATGGGTGATCCGGACATTCGAATCACCTGGATCTCGGCAAAAGGAGAGGTTCTCTTCGATAACGATGCCAGAAATCTGGACAATCACCTCGACAGACCCGAGGTCCGGGACGCCTTTCTAAACGGCGTCGGAGAATCCGTGCGCGAATCGGACACCATGAACATGCGCACCTTCTACTATGCGGTTCTTTTGGAGGACGGCACGGTGCTTATCGTGTCTACGCTTGCAAGGAGAATATACAGCGTGTTTGCATCGGTTGCCGCTATCGTTGTACTCATCATCGTCATGATCACGCTTCTATGTGTCACGATCAGCCGCATTTTAACCGGCAAGCTCCTGGAGCCCATCCGCGTCATGGCAGAGGATCTTGATAATGTCAATACACCGGTCGCCTATAAGGAGCTCGAGCCCTTCATCACACGCATCAGGCAGCAGCACCGGGATATCCTCGCGGCAGCAAAGAGCCGACAGGACTTTACGGCAAACGTTTCCCATGAGCTTAAGACGCCGATCACCGCGATCTCGGGATATGCCGAGCTGATCGAAAATAAAATGGTTGACACTGACAGCCAGATCCGGTTTGCGGGTGAGATCAGAAAACAGGCAAACCGCCTGGTGTCACTTGTCAATGATATCATCCGCCTCTCAGAGCTTGACCATAAGGACGATCTGACAGACGTTACCAGAATCGACCTCTATGAACTGTTGAAGGAGCGAATGGAGTTTCTTGGTCCTCTTGCCACAGAAAAAAACCTGACACTGTCCGTGTCAGGCGAAAGCAGCTTTGTCACCACCAACAAGGGTCTCGTGATCGAGCTGATTGATAACCTGGTTCAGAATGCGATCCGCTACAACGTACAGGACGGCTCGGTAGGCGTCTGCGTCTACCCGTGCGGAATGCAGGTCAAGCTGATTGTTTCCGACACCGGCATCGGCATACCCAGAGAGGAGCAGGACCGCGTCTTTGAGCGCTTCTATCGCGTGGACAAGAGCAGATCCAGAGAAACCGGCGGAACCGGACTCGGACTTGCGATTGTCAAGCATATCGTCGAACTGCATGGCGGCAGCATCCAGCTGACCAGTGAGGTCGGGCAGGGAACAACCGTCTGCGTGACGCTGTAGAAGACTATTCGATCTCCCACAAATAGACGGAGCCATCCATGCCGCTCTCGTCGATGGCATAGACCTTTGTCTCTCCGTTATCGTCCGTGAAGGAAATCCCATAGTAGGGGACGGTTCCATAGAAGATGACGGAGAGCACGAGCGGTTTCTCAGCTGTCAATGTTCCATGGGAGTAGAGCTCCTCCTTTGCGAAGGTAGCCGTCCCATTCTCATCTACATTCTCCAAAGCTAAGGAGAGCACCTTGAAATCTTCCACGTCACGTTCCGTGCTCAGAACCACCCGGACAGACCCCTCGTCTGTCGAAGCGGCAAACGCATCATAGTCCGTAAGCTCGGGCAGGATATCCTCCGCCCAGGCAATCGATATCCCGTCAAAGGGAACACTGCCGTCAAAGGCCGACTCGATAGGCAGTCTTTGAATCTGTGCATCCCACGCATCCGTAAGCTCCCAGAATTGCTCACTCGAAAGCTCCGTCTCCTGTGACACCTCCTTATCCCACTCGCCGGTCTGATTATAATAAACCCCGATTTCCTCAAAGCTGTCATCCTTCTCGTAGGTAAAATAGAAATCCTTGCAAACGAGCGCCGTGGCATCCTCCGAAAGCGTATAAACAGCCGCAGCCGAATACATTGCGCCGCCCGAGGAGAGATTATAGATCGAACCGTCCTCCAGCAGATAGTACCTATTTCTTGCATAGCCCTCGAAGCACAGCACCGGCGTCTCTTCCACTAAGGTATAAAGAGCATAGATCTCATTGCTATTGCAATTTCCGATAAGCAGCTCCGGGACATCATCCCCGTTTAGATCCTTTATCACAGAGCCCACTGTCCGCAGGGCGTAATCACACCCGCTCGCATTCACCAGCTCAAGGACACCCGTCGTCCCCTCAGGATCCACATTCTCATCAAGACCATAGGCCACAAGCGCATGGAAATTGGCAAGCACATCCTTATAAAGTGCCTCTGCATCCTGTGCGACCTCCTGCGCGGGAGCATCCTGCTTATTCTCAGAGGCCTCTCCGGAAGCCTGCGGCGCATCCGCAGAGGGAGCCTCCCTGTCTGTCTCCTCGAGCTTTTCCCATTCCCCGTCTGCAGCAGCCTCGTTTGTGCTCTCCGGTCTGGTATTGTCCATGGTGATACCGCAGCCGGATAACTGTGCACCGGCAAGTATTGCAAGCAGTATTGCGAGATATTGTTTCTGTCTCATAAATCAAGTCCTTTCGTATTCGTCCTTCTATCATACGTTATATCAGGAAATAATTCAAATAAGGAATGGAATTTTCATGTAAAAAATGATATGTTAATTCTGTATGGAAAAAAATGTGTCTGTAAAGAGTGCGAATGCACAGGTTAAGCAAACAGGCACAGGTGAGGAATGAATTGAAATATGGCAAAGCGAATTTGTACGTGCGGAAAAGAGTTTTTCCCGACGCTCGGCGTGACCAAATGTGAGGAATGCCTGAAAAAAGATATGGATCTGCAGCAGCAGGTG
>CALZEZ010000109.1 GCA_945643825.1 uncultured Lachnospiraceae bacterium | reverse complement strand
GGATCGAGAGGATTTACCTGGGAGTATCCGGTATATGCTTCTTTTGAAAAAACTCTTGCAATTTGCGAGAAGAATAACCAACTTCAATTAGCACCGAATCTGATGGATGCAACCGGTATTGTGTCTGTGACAGTTGATGGTCCCAGTATCAATCTGGATGACCCGGTTTATAGTGAGGATCTCGGGCAGTATGATTATGATTACAAGGACTATACCTTCCGGGAGGATGAAGAAATCTCCAAGATCCTTCCACTTTTGTGGCCGTCAGAGCTTAGCTGGTGGATGATTGACTTTGAAAATAGCTGTTATAGTGCAGATGTATATTTCGAGGATGGCTCCAGATGTTATTGTTCTTTTGAAAAAGGAAAAGTTCCAGAGTTTGTACTAAACAGATTACTTGCAGATTGATTTCAAAGATACTTGACCGTTTTTCATTAAAATCGTAAAATAGGTTAGAATTTTACTTGCGATGAAGAAGGTATGATCGAAATGAAACGGGAGTATTTTCTCTATGAAACCCATATGCACACGTCGGAGGGCAGTGCGTGTGGGTTTTGTACCGGTGCCGAGATGGCCGATATTTATCATAAGGCGGGATATACGGGGATCATTGTGACCGATCACTTTTTTTATGGGAATACAGCAGTGAACCGGAGTCTTGCTTGGAGCGACTGGGTGGAACAGTATTGCCTTGGGTTTGAGCATGCGAAAGCAGAGGGCGATAGAATCGGGCTGCAGGTCTTCTTTGGCTGGGAAGCCGGCTACAGGGGACCTGAATTTCTGGTTTATGGTCTGGATAAGGAATGGCTTCTTGCGCATCCTGAGATAAGGGATGCGACAGTGGAGGAACAGCTTGCGCTTGTTCATGCCGACGGAGGGATCGTGATACAGGCACATCCGTTTCGGGAGGCTTCCTATATCAAGGAGATTAAATTGTTTCCGTCGTCGGTTGATGGGGTAGAGGTGTATAACGCATCTCATATCAGTGAGTATAAGGGGGTACCGCATCCGGAGTTTAATATAAAAGCGCTTGCCTATGCAAGGGAGTATGATCTTCCAATGACAGCCGGATCAGATCAACATGATGAAACGATGTTCTGGGGCGGTATGGTCTTTGGGAGGAAGCTGAAAGATATACGTGACTTTACCCGGGCGGTTGTTAATCGCGAAGCAATTGCATTACTTGATGGATCAAAAATGGAGCACTGGAAGGAATAGGGAGATGAATACAAAGAAGAGAGTAGTGATCAAGGTAGGTACCTCAACATTAACTATGGAGAATGGAGCCCTTGATCTGCGAACAATTGATAAGCTGGCGCAGGTACTGTGTGCAATTCACAATGAGGGATATGAGGTTATCCTGGTTTCATCCGGAGCGATTGCAGTTGGAGTGAATAAGATGAGACTACCGGAGAAGCCGGCTGAGCTTCGTATGAAGCAGGCGGCAGCTGCAGTCGGACAATGCGAGCTGATGCATATCTATGATAAATGCTTTAGCGAATATGGATGTATGGTTGCGCAGATTTTACTGAATGGCGCGGATGTGGATTTGCCCGAGAAAAGAACGAATCTCTCCAATACCTTTCATGCTCTGCTGGAAAATGGGATTATTCCGATTGTAAATGAAAATGACTCAGTTACCTATGCTGAGATTGAGTCAGAAAAAAAGGTGTTTGGTGATAACGATATGCTTTCTGCAATTGTTTCTGTGCTGGTTGATGCGGATGAGCTATTGATTCTTTCTGATATTGAAGGGCTGTATGATTCTAATCCTCGGAGCAATCCGGATGCCAGACTGGTACATACGGTGGAGCATATTGATGATAAGATTATGAGTCTTGCACAGGGAGCAGGAACCAAGCGGGGAACCGGTGGCATGGATACCAAGCTTCAGGCAGCCGCCAAGGTGACGGAAAACGGCATAAAGATGCATATATCCTTTGGAAGAAGGCCGGAATATATCTATGGTATCTTAAACGGAGAAGAAATCGGAACCTGTTTTCTGCCGCAAAATAAATAGTTTTTTACAGAAATGGACATCCTATCGCTAGAAAGCAATAGGAGGTCCTTTTTTATGAAAACATACCTTGAAATAACCTCGGTGAAAGGAAGAGAAATTCTTGATTCAAGAGGTAACCCGACAGTGGAAGCCTGTGTGACGGTAAAGGATACGCTGACAGGCTGTTATAGTCATGGGCGTGCAGCGGTTCCGTCCGGAGCGAGTACCGGAAGATTTGAGGCTGTGGAATTAAGAGATGGAGAAACCCGATACATGGGGTTGGGTGTCACAAAAGCAGTAAATAATGTGAACACAAAGATAAATGAGGCAATTCTTTCTCAGAACGCACTCAATCAGATTGAGATTGACCGATTACTGATTCAAACAGATGGAACAGAGAGTAAGGAAAACCTGGGAGCGAATGCTACTCTGGCAGTATCCATGGCAGTAGCAAGAGCTGCAGCAAATGGTCTGAGGATACCGCTGTATCAATACCTGGGCGGAACCTTTGCAAAATGTCTGCCGGTTCCAATGATGAATATTTTAAATGGAGGAAAGCATGCAACCAATACGGTTGATTTTCAGGAGTTTATGATTATGCCGGTTGGGGCAGACACCTTTGCAGATGCGCTGCGTATCTGTGCAGAGATTTATCATAATCTCAAGAAGCTGTGTGTCCGGAAGGGATTATCAACCGGTGTGGGCGATGAAGGAGGATTTGCTCCGGATCTGCCGGATGCCTATGCGGTGCTTGACCTGATAATGGAGGCAATTGAGGCGGCGGGATATAAACCGGGAGAGGATATCAAGATTGCATTAGATATTGCATCCAGTGAACTGTATGAGGAACAGGATGGATTGTATCATTTTCCGGGTGAGAGTCAGGTTGCCGGCAGCGAGGTTGTCAGAGATACACAGGAAATGATTTCCTATTACGAGGCTCTGCTGGAGCGCTATCCGATTTGTTCCATTGAGGATGGTCTTGCAGAGGACGACTGGGAGGGCTGGATTCAGATGACAAAACGGCTGGGTAACCGCGTGCAATTGGTAGGAGATGATCTTTTTGTGACCAACACCAAGCGCCTTGATGCCGGAATCAGGCTGGGGGCTGCCAATGCTATTTTGGTAAAGGTGAATCAGATTGGTACTGTGACAGAGGCGATGGATGCGATTGAACAGGCACAAAAACGAGGATACAGAGCAGTTGTCAGCCATCGAAGCGGCGAGACGGAGGACTGTTTTATTGCGGATCTTGCAGTAGCTGTGAATGCCGGTCAGATAAAGACCGGAGCTCCCTGCAGAAGTGAACGAGTAGCCAAGTATAATCAGCTCTTAAGAATTGAAGAGGAATTGGGAGAGTGCAGTCATTACGGTGAGAGATAACAAAGAAGCTCTGTGAGAATTATCACAGGGCTTTTGTTATGGACAAATTCATGCTATGATAATACAGATATCTTGAGAGAATGATAAGCTATGGAGGGTATTGTGGAACAGGGTGACAGACGCAAACAGATTGAGCTTTTAGCGCAGGATGTGATTCGTGTGGCGAGGGATCAGCTATTGATGAATCTACGCTTCCTTGATGTGGCATTGTCGAAGCTGATTCCAACACCTTCCATGAAATATCCCGGTGTTGCTGCGGACGAATCGCATTTCTATTATGAACCGGCGTATCTGTTACGCAGTTATAAAAACGAAACCGCAAGTGTCACGAGGATGCTGTTACATTCCCTGCTGCATTGTATTTTCTTTCATTCCTTTGGCTATGAAAAGCTGGATGAAAAACTGTGGGGAATTTCCTGCGATATGGCGGTGGAGCATACGATTCTCTCCATGAAGCTTCCCCAAGCTGAGGTGAGAAAGGATGCAGAGAGGACAGCAAAGCTTGCCTTCTATGAGAAGGAAGCCTATGGGATTACTGCAGAAAAGCTATATAAATACTTTCGAAATTATCCGCCATCCGCAGAAGAGTATGATGTGTTACAAAAACTGTTTGTTGTTGATCAGCATGATTACTGGATAAAGGAGCAGATGCTGGAAGTTTCACTGGAGCAGTGGAAGAAGATTAGCGAGAGAGTAAAAGCGGACATGAAATCCTTTTCGAAGGATAGAAACGGTGCACAGATTCTCGAGCAGAATCTGGAAGAGGCGACGCGCACCAAATATGATTATCGGTCATTTCTAAGAAAGTTTGTTGTCAGAGGTGAGGATATCCGTATTAATGATGATGAATTTGATTATATTTTTTACACCTATGGATTAACACATTATAGGAATATGCCTTTAGTGGAGCCACTGGAATATAGTGAGGTACATAAGATCAGGGACTTTATTATTGCAATTGATACGTCTGCTTCCTGTAGAGGAAAGATTGTACAGGCTTTTCTTAGGATGACAATGGATATCCTGCTCATGCAAGATACTTTTTTTGAGAAGTGCAATGTTCATATTATTCAATGCGATAACGAGATTCAGTCGGACTACAAGGTGATCTGCAGAGGAGATTTTGAAGAGTTTTTAAGAAGTGGACAGCTCAAGGGGTTTGGTTCCACCGATTTCAGACCGGTGTTTGAATATGTGAAGCATCTGCAGGAGGAAGGGGAATTTGAGGATCTTCGGGGGCTGCTGTATTTTACGGATGGATATGGAATCTATCCGGAGAAGAGACCGGAGTATGATGTCGTTTTTGTTTATCTTGATGAGGATGAGCGAAGACTTCCGGTGCCACCTTGGGCGATGAAAATGATAATTGAGAGTGATAAGTTGGAGGATTCAATCGAATGAATATGAAGCAGGCAAAGCAGTATCTCAAGGATACGGTGCAAATCTATCTGAAAAAGGATGAGTACGGAGAATATTGTATTCCGGTAGTGAGGCAGAGACCCTTGTTTCTGCTTGGAGCACCGGGAATTGGAAAAACTGCTGTGGTGGAACAGGTGGCGGAGGAGCTTGGAATAGCACTGGTATCTTATTCCATGACGCATCATACCAGGCAGTCTGCATTAGGACTTCCTTTTATTGTTCATAAAGAATATGAGGGGAAGGAATTTGATATTTCGGAGTATACCATGAGTGAGATCATCGCCTCTGTTTATGAGGTAATGGAGAAAAGTAAGGTAAAGCAGGGAATTCTTTTCCTGGATGAGATCAATTGTGTTTCAGAGACGCTGGCTCCCTCTATGCTGCAATTTCTCCAGTATAAAGTGTTTGGAAGACATCAGGTTCCGGAGGGGTGGGTGATTGTAACGGCTGGTAATCCACCGGAATATAATCGTTCCGTCAGGGAGTTTGATATTGTCACGATGGATCGTATGCGGGTGCTCATGGTGGAAGAGGATTTTGCAGCATGGCGGGAATACGCGGTTAACAAAGGAATCCACAATGCCATCATCAGTTATCTGGAACAGAAGAAAGAGCATTTTTACATTGTTGAGACAACGGTTGGTGGAAAGGACTATGTGACGGCCAGAGGCTGGGAGGATTTATCACAGGTCCTTCGACTGTACGAATCAGAGGAGCTGCCGGTGGACGAAACGCTGGTTGGTCAGTATCTGCATTGTGATCGCGTAGTCAAGGAGTAT
>CALZEZ010000108.1 GCA_945643825.1 uncultured Lachnospiraceae bacterium | reverse complement strand
CGCATTGACAAAATGTGTCAATGCAGTTGACCACGCAAAAATAGAGGTCAATTGCGTTGACCTCTAATATTCCTTGATTTTATGCGGTTTTTAGAAGGTTTGGTCAATGGTCATGACCTTTGACCATACTACAAATTAAACTGATTACTTATCACTGGACACATCAGATGTCAATACTTACACAATCTGAGCAATGTTCTCCGATCCCAGACTGTATCGAAGTAAAACTGACCCGTCATGAGACGGAAGCGGAATCACACCCGCCTCATTGCATCGGTTTGTAAACCGGACATTCTTCCCAACATCATACGCATTATCGATTGCAATGTTACTTCTAAAATAGTCTATTGAGAAGCACTCATCTCCGGTAATACAGTACTTCTTATCTCCATGCTCGAAGAAGAAGACTCCTGAATCCTCAGTGTGACCACCAACCGCTTCATATGTGATTGTGTCTAGCAGCTTCCAGCCTGATGAGATAATACAAATACGGTTATTTGCCAGTGCGTCATGTAAGCATCTTCGAGTACTCTCGCAGTTCTCCGACGCTGCCTTATCAAAGGTCTTCTGAGACAGGTAAATCCGCGCATTTGTATACTTATCTATGTCATCAATATGATCCCAGTGACTGTGCGTTATGAGAATATCACTTATCTGCTCCGGCGTTACTATCGCTTGAATCTCATTTCTTATCGGAAGCATTGTGATTCCCATATTCCTTGCAAGCTCCGGAGAAGAAAAACCGGTATCAATCAAAACACATTTCGTCCCTACCTTAGCAAGATAATACAGGAAGGCAAAACCAGGGTCTCCATATTTAAAACCTTTTCCATACTGAATGGCATATAATCTGTCAAGCATTATTCTCTCCTCACTTTGACGCAACAAGAATGCATTACATCTCTTCCGGACATTCCATTCCCAACAATCCACACGCCTCACACAACACCTTCTGCACGATATCCACCAAAAGCAGGCGTGCCCTTTTCTCTTTTTCATCGGCTTGTAGAATAGAACAATCATGGTAGAACTTGTTAAATGCAGCTGCCAATGATATCACATACCTTGCCACTATAGATGGCTCATTCTTTTCTGCGGCATTTATAACTGCATCCTCATATGCTTCCAGCACTTTTATCAAATTAAATGATACATCATCCGTTAATACCGCACAATCTATCTCATTAACTTCTACTGGTTTTCCATATTTTCGCAACACGCTTTTTGCACGGACATACGTATACTGTGCATAGGGTCCTGTCGTACCGTCAAAATTCAGGACTTCCTTCCAGGAGAAATCCACATTTTTGATTCGCTGATTGAATAGATCATGGAAGATGATTGCTCCGACACCAACCTTCTTTGCAATTTCTTCCTTATCCTTCAACAGAGGATTTTTCTCCAGTATGGCGTTGTACGCACGTTCAATTGCTTCTTTCAAAATATCCTCTGCATAAATGATATTTCCGCCTCGTGTGGAAAGCTTTTCTCCTGCCAAACTCACTAAACCATACGGAACATGGACCAATCCATCAGCCCAATCGTATCCCATCACTTCAATTGCCTTGAAAATCTGTTTGAAATGAAGCGACTGTTCTAATCCGGTTACATATAAGCATTTATCAAAATGATATTGCTCTTTCCGATACAGTATCGCAGCAATATCACGAGAATGATAAATGGAACCTCCATCACTCTTTGTAATAAGACACGGCGGCATATCATACTCTTGCAAATCAATTACCTGTGCGCCCTGGCTTTCAACCAATAGACCTTTTTCCTTTAATTCTTCAACTAATGCAGGCACCTTGTCACGATAAAAGCTCTCACCCAAATAAGAATCAAAAGATATTCCAAGCAGATCATAGATACGCTCAAACTCAACCATACTGATCTCTTTAAACCAGTTCCAGATTTCCAGCGCCTCTCGATCATCTTGTTCCATTTTCACGAACCATTCGCGTGCCTCTACAATTAAATCTTTATTCTTCTCTGATTCCGCACTAAACTTCACGTAAATGCGCAGTAGCTCTTCAATCCCTTTTTCTTTTACCAGCTCCTCACTGCTCCACAATTTGTATGCGACTATCAATTTACCAAACTGAGTTCCCCAGTCGCCCAGGTGATTGATGCGAACCACATCATATCCCAATTTCTGATAAATCTTATACAGTGAATTTCCAATCACAGTAGTCCGCAAATGTCCCACATGAAAGTTCTTTGCAATATTCGGAGATGAATAATCCATACAAATCGTTTTTCCCACGCCGCTTTTTGTTACACCATAATTATCTGTCTGCAGCTTTTCCATGCACTTTTTAACAAACAAATCACGTTTCAAGTGAATGTTGCAATATGCACCTATGTTCTCTGCTTTTTCAATCCCCAACAATTCTTTCTGTTCATTCAGCTTTTCTACCAGTTCAGCTGCAATTTGCATTGGATTCTTACGCATTTTCTTTGCCATCGTAAAGCAAGGCAACGCTAAATCTCCCATTTTTTCTTCTGGCGGAATCTCCACCAGCTTCAACAATTCTTCTTCCGGCATTTCCAACAATACATCCGACAAATAATGACAAATCTTCTTTTTCATAGCAGCCTCCATTCCTATTTGTAATTGGATAAAAAAAAGAACCGCAACGGAATCAGCTTTTCGCCAAATCTATTACGGTTCTGCATCTACACTATCTATAAACAGCAACCGCACAGAAACAAGACGTACATCCCTTGCAACCATGCGGAAAACAATGATTACAAGAGCTTACGTCTTCTTTCTCTGCGTCTCAAACTGTTAACATAGAATGTGTTCATATTTTTTATCCTCTTTATGTGTATAGCTAGGAATATAACACTTAAGCACAAATAATGCAATATATTTATGATCAATAATGTATCGGGCAATTCATTTTTTATTTACGGAGCATCCTTCATAAGCACTCCCCCAACATTTCTACGAGCTTCGGAATCTCAATTGGTTTTGCCAGATGTCCATTCATTCCGGCATCCAGGGCATTCTTCTTATCCTCATCAAAGGCATTGGCCGTCATGGCGATAATCGGTATTTTGGATTTTATTGGATCCGGAAGCATACGGATTTTTTTCGTTGCTTCATATCCATTGAGATTCGGCATCTGAATATCCATTAAAATCAGATCATAATAGTCTGCTTCCCTGTCTGTCAGCATATATATATCTGTTCCGGACATGTATCTCCTTGGTGACCGTCAGATTTTGTCTCTGTATTTCCTGTTCAAAAACAGGGATTACGGAATACGTTTCGTCCTCCAGATCCACAAAGACTTCGTTTAGCTCTTCTTTTCCACTGTCAATTCTGGCAATCTCCAGCATATTGTTAATCAGAGTGAGCAGATATTCGCCTGATAATTTTACTTTCCCAAGCTCATCTCTTAGGATTTCCGGATTGTCAAGATTCTTTTCCATAAGTCCGGTGAAACCCAGAATCGCATTCATCGGTGTACGAATATCATGGGACATATCGTATAAAAATTTGGTCTTTGCTTCATTCGCAGCATCTGCTTTGCGTCGCAGTTCATTGAGCTCCTCGTTGAGCGTCTGTACCTGCCTGATATGAGTCTCCTTTTCGCTAACCTGAATGGCTTTTCGATGTAGGCTCACTGCCAGCAAAAGAATAATTCCTCCCACTACCAATAACAGCATCGGCAGGAAAATGTTAATATTTTTCAGAAAGAAATCGCCAAAGTTTGGAATATAGAATTTCTCCATATATTTGTATGAACTTTCCATTCCAAAGGATGCGCCAATGATTCTAAGACCACGGTTTAGAATCAAAATCAGTTCCGTGTTATCTTCATTGACCCCAAAGCATCTGCTGTCATCTCCCTTTAGCTGGACGCAAGACAGACCTTTGTATTTTGTATTCCCTGTAACAAGTTCCGTACGAAGCGTATTGATGATGGTTCCATCCGCTTTTCCTTGCATAACTTCAGACAGACACTCTTCAATGGAGCCACAATACACCAGCTCAACATCCGGAAAATTTTTTTTGCAGTATGCAATCTGCATCTGGTTGTTTTCGTTGACTGCAATCAAACGGATCTTATTCTTATCATATGTACCTTTAAATACAAAGCACTCACTGCCCTGTACCACCGCTGTAGATGCGTCAATCTTATTTTACTCCAGTTCCCATAGATTACCATAAACAGGAAAGGCCATGTCAACCTGTCCGGCTACCATACACATATTCATATTCCCAGTTTGTATAGTCTGACACTTTTTGCAAATAGTCGTAGCAATAGCCGCTCTTAATCTGTTCGTCGGAGATACCTTCTTGAAACATATCACTTTGATACCAGCCAACGCGGACTATTTTTTCATTCTCTTCCTGGCCCTGCGCATGCGCTTCATTCCCATCCCAAAGGCAAAAAAGCACCACAATAGTAAGAAAGGCAGCCACTATTCTTTTGTATGATATCTAATGCATTCTTCTTTTCACCCGGCACCTCAACCTTCAGATCCTATCGCGCAGCATAAATAACGCTGTTCTGTTACCTGTATTTCAGTATTTTCATGATAACACCGATTTGCTCGCCCCCTGCAAGGAAAAGGAATTTTTACTTCTAGTTCATTACGTTGCGAAAATATAAACGATGAGACATTTTGCTTTTCATCTTTCGCCGGAGTAGGGTTCCTTTTTTGGTATTTATTATTTCTCTTGATTTCTCCAAGAAAATCTGAAAATTTAGCATTATAAACTTCTAAGCGAGCCGGTTTAAGATCAACCATTTTGGAGTCGCCGGTAACGACCTTAGAAGTTTTTTCTATTTCTATAGGATTTAGGACCATATATCAGTTTATCCGCAATATCATCTGACCTTTTGTAAATTATTCTTCTGTAAATAATCGTTTCGATAGCCAAAAAAACTTCTATAATCCACTTCGTTTCGAAAATGCGGTTTTCAGATTTTTATGCCATTTTTCATGTTTTAGTTCCAATGAATTCGGACGATTTTCCTTTTATCGAGGAAAAAGTCCCAGTGATTTCGAAATTTACTGGGATTTTTTTCGATATTTGGTTCAATTAGTGCGGATTTACTGGGACAGAAATGCAATAAAAGGGAAAAATGTCTGAAATGGTTGACATAATTATTGGGCTGTTTACATTTAAGGGAAAATTCCTATACCATCTGAATGCTTTGTACCGGTCAGGTGTTCTGAAAGTTCCCCTTTCTTTCTCCGGGCAGGAAGCGTTCTTTTGTTGGAATACTTATAAAGACTCCCTCTATCAGAAAGACTGGTGTCCTTATATTAAAGAGACCTTCAACGGTTTGGAAATGCCATCGAATATCTTGGGCGTTATACCCACAAGGTTGCCATCTCTAACAGCAGAATCATTTCTGTCACGGATACACATACAACATTCAGTTCCCGTGGAAGAAAACCCGGTGATCCCCGCCGCACGATTAGCCTAAACAACGAGGAGTTTATCAGACGTTTTCTTATGCATATGCTTCCAACAGGATTCCAGAAAGTCCGCTATTACGGCTTTCTTAACAATCGCATGAAAGCCAAAAATCTGAAGCTTATTTTTAAGCTTCAGGGATACCAGAAGTTTAAGCAGCGGTATACCGGTCTCGGGATGG
>CALZEZ010000107.1 GCA_945643825.1 uncultured Lachnospiraceae bacterium | reverse complement strand
AGACCATACGTGGAATCATTTCAACAATATATTTCGGAATTCTTTCATCACGAATAATCAATCCATCTTGTGATTGTCTCCATTCCAGAGAAGGTTCTGTACTGGCATAAGCCATATCAATAGTAACCCCTTTGGGGATTTCACCATTATACAAACTCAGATAATGGCTCTCCGGGACAAGTTGTACATAATTAGAAGCGGAGTTCAGCAAAATAACATTTTTAAATGCCCATTTGGCTACAACTGTATGATTTTCACTCAGAAAATCTATTCCTTCTTCCATAGCCTCCATATTCATCAAATTGATAATATGGTGCTGACATTGTCCTTCTAAATCACTCATCCAGCCGTTGTTACAACTTTTGCAAACCAATCCATTAACTAATTTTGAAAATGGATGCTGACGATTTGATATTTCTCCTGCAAAACCTGCATGAGTCATTTTTACCGTATTATCCAGTATACCTAATTCTTTTAATAACCATTGAGCAAATATATGTTCTTTACTTAAATCTGTATTTCCACAAAAAACGCACTTACGTTGTGTTGCCACTTCTTTTCACCTCCATTTTGTGTATTACTCTAAAACAAGTCCTGCAATATCAGCTAATCCTTATACTGCTTTTCTGTCATAACTTCACCCACTTTTCTACCACTGATAAAATGTCATACCATTACGAGTAACAGGCTCCTTAATATACCCGTTACCTTCAATAATTATTTCGCCATCGCCAGAACGCGCACCGCCAAATACTCCTCTTATAATCAATGTTCCTTCATTACGCAAAGAACCTGACAATCTTCCTTTTTCCTCAACAATTATTGAACTTCCTGATGAAATCGTTGTAGAACCACTCATTATACCTCGTACAATAGCCTCTGCTCCTGTTGCTATGAATGTTGAACCGCTTTGTTCTCCAAGGACTTCCACTTTTGCACCCATTTGAACATCAAGAGTTCCGCTATTCTTTCCCTGAATCACCAACGTTCCTGCTTCAACACGGATTGTTCCACTATGCTCTCCAACAAGCACACAATCTTCATCAATAACCATAGGCGGGACTTTCTTTCCATCAATACAATCCATTTCGTACATTTTAAATTCCTCCATTTTCATTTTTTAGTTTGCTTCTATAATAAAAGAATCGTGTAACTGTAATTATTATCACTACAGCAACTACTACACCAGCTACAATCAACCATATGTGCGTTGGAACTCCTATAATCCATTTGTATATTCTGATAGCCGTCGCTACAGCATAATATATAGCAACAAATACTATCAATCGAATAATCCAATGCAATATATGTCCAGCACCTCGTCCATCAATCATATCTGTATGATAGAACCATCCAACAATGTTATAGGCAATTAGGTACGCAGCAAAACCTACTACTGCCATAATTATATAATTATCTATCGGATTTTCCAACAAAGAGTATGAGTCCGTTAAATATTCAAACGCAATTTTTAACATTTTTTACCTCCTGATTTTCCATCTACTTACTTATGTATTATATATTTTCTCATACATACTGTCCAATAAAACTCTCTCATTGTTAGTCCACACAAAGTAGTCGTTACTGTTCAGACCCTAGCCAAAAAGCCTTACTCGTAACCATATTTTATTTCTCAAAAACACCTTAAAAACCTTGAAAAATGGCGCTTTTTTGCCATTTTTTGTTGCATTTTATAGAGTTATGTGATATAATAAACTCATAACCACAAAGGAGGTGTTTTCATTGGCTATCATTAAACAATTCGATAAAAGATCTGGTATCACCTATGTTTATGACTCTAAATCTTACTATGACAAAGAGAAAAAATGCTCCAGAGCCAAAAGAACTCTTATCGGTAAAATCGACCCAGACACCGGCGAAATGATTCCTACAGACGGAAGGAATAAAGGTGCCAAGTCCAAACCTAATGCTGTTTCTCCTGAAGTTGACAAAGACAAACGGATTCAGGAATTGGAAGACCAAAACCGTCAGCTAAAGCTCCAGATTTTTGCTCTGAAAAAAGAAATCGAGCGCATTCAGAATTCCAACTAATTCACTATTATTTACATTTTCCAGGAGGATCAGTGATGACTTTGCAACAGGCTCATGAGCTACAACGCCGAGAACTTATGTCTCTTCGTGCCAAGGTAGCCCGTCTTGAAAAGCAAACCACTGGTCTGTTTCCCGTGGAAGAAAAAGAATCTTTAGAGCGTCATATCCGTCACCTCGAACAGGTAAACAAGACAGAAAAACGCCGTCATGAAGAGGCCAGGGCTCATTGGAAGCTTATTGAATCACTCAAATACGACCTCGAAATGGAAAATCTTGATCTCAGGGAACAGCTGGAAGCTGTACTCGCCGAAAATGAGATTCTAAGACAGCGTGCTGAAAAAGCCGAAGCTGAGGTTGCCATGCTTAATGGCACAAATGCAAAGCTTCAAAAGAAACTTAACACGAATTTCGAGAATTCCTCTTTGCCTTCCTCTGCCCTTCCCTTTCGTAAAAAGGTTTCTAACAGCCGAAAACCTTCCGGCAGAAAACCCGGCGCTCAAAAGGGACACAGACCTCATACTGCTTCTAAACTCACACCCACAAGAGAACCGGTTATCATTCCTCCTCTTTCTTCTTTTGCCGATAATCCGGATTTCTATCCTACCGGCAGGGAGATCACAAAGCAACTCATCGATATCTCTATTTCAGTAAATGTAACGGATTATGTTACCGCTGAGTATCGTAATTGTAAGACCGGTGCAAGATGCCATGCACCATTTCCTGCCGGTATTGTGAATGATGTTAATTACGGTTCTTCCATAAAAGCATTGGCTTTTCTTTTAAACAATTACTACAATGTATCCATTGCAAAAACCAGACAGTGTATTTCCGATATCACGAAAGGCATTGTAAATATTTCAACCGGAATGATCTGTAATCTATCCTCTGAATTCTCTACTGCTACAGAAGCTGAAAGAGCAAAGATTTTTTCACTTCTATCACATGCACAGATTTTATATTCCGATGCCACTGTAAGCAACATCAACGGAAAACGCAAAGCAGTGATTGTATGCACCGATAAGGAACAGGTTTTGTATCAGCACTTAGAGCACAAGGGACATGATGGTTTATCACAAACTCCTGTCAAAAACTTCGACGGAACCGTGATACATGACCATGATAAAACTTATTATTCCTATGGCTCCTCTCATCAGGAATGTCTGGCTCATGTGTTAAGATATCTTGTTGGTGCAGCCGAAGCCGAACCCCATCTTAAGTGGCACAGGCAAATGCATGGATTACTGCAAAAGATGATTCACACTGTCAAGCGAAACAAATCAGGTATCCCCAAAGATAAAATAAAGCTTCTGACAGATAAATATATTTCCATTCTTGATGCTGCCGCTGATGAATATGAGAAATATCCACCTGATCAGAACTTCAGGGAGGGTTATAACCTCTACGCAAGATTACGCGATTACCGGGATGACCATCTGTATTTCCTATCCCATCCTGAAATCGACTACACCAACAACATAAGTGAACGTCAGCTTCGCAAATTCAAGCGAAAACAAAAGCAGGCTGTTGTGCTTCGGAGTGATACTGGAGGACAGCATATTTGTGATGCCCTTACAATCATCGAAACAGCTAAAATGCAAAACCGCAATGTATATGATGCTGTAGAATCTGCCTTTATAAAATAACCAACAAGGTACGGGAAAGTTTGTGAATGATTACCAAACAAACTCCTGCACCTTTTGTATTTACTGAATTTGGCTAATCACTGAACAGTAACTACTGTATAAAAAATCTTCTTATTCTTCCCACGTCTCAACCTCAATCCCACCGTTTTCCATCTCTTCCGCCTTGCGCCGCCCCGTCTCTGCAATCACCTCGTCATGTCCCGACAAGGCCGCAAAGGGAGCAAACTGTGCTGCCCGGTCATGCATGGACATCGGCGGATGCTTCTTGGAAAGGGGTCGGGAAAGGTGGATGATATCCTCATAATCCGTCATGCCTTATGTCCTCCTATCTGACTGTTTCTTTGAATCGCTGTTGCGCCCTCTTCAAAATTCATACCCCGAAGGACTGCATTTTTACCGTATCTTTTCTTAATATCCAGAACAGCCTGCTGCAGCTTTCGCTCCCGGTCGAATTCTTCCTTCTCGTGCTGATGCTGTTCCTCCAGCGCGGCATAATCCGTGAAAAGATCCAGTTGTTCAAAGGATTCCTTCACTTGTTCTTTTCCCTCCTGCTCCAGACGACAAGCGGCAATCGTAATTCTTCGTACCAGAAGCTTTCCGTCTATGATCCGGTCATACAGTTCCGTTACAGCATCCAAGATTATCCTGGAGGAGGAAGTCTTTGTTGCCAGATTGGTTGTGCCGTGGGCATGTTTCGGCACCTTTCTTCCATAGCGGTCTGTCACCACTTCTCCCTTATATTTTCCACGAATCTCCGGATTGGTCAGATTCTCAATATCATAGCCTATGGTCAGTACCATCTGATCCGTTACCAGCCCCTTGTCTACCAGCTCCAGCACCAGCAGATCCGTCATCTCCCGAACCACCAGTCTTGCTTTATCCGCAGGATAAGGACTCGTCAGCACCTGTCCCGAGCTGAGGCTGTTGGTCTCCGGCTTGTAGCCCTTGATCTCAGCAATGGTACAGGGCTCCCATCCCCAGGCGTGGTCTATCAGGAGCTCGGCATTGACGCCAAAGAGCCGGTAAAGCAGATCCTCATTGTGGTAATCCGTATCTTTTCCCAGGGAGCATCTGGCCACATCTCCCATAGTAAACATCCCGTTCTCAGCCAGCTTTTTCGCATATCCGGGCCCAACTCTCCAGAAATCCGTCAGCGGCTTGTGATTCCACAGAGTTCTTCGATAACTCATTTCATCCAGTTCTGCAATCCGCACACCGTCGCTGTCGGGCTGAATATGCTTTGCCCTGATATCCATGGCAATCTTGCAGAGATACAGGTTTGTGCCGATTCCGGCGGTGGCTGTGATACCTGTCTGCTCCAGCACATCTTGCAGCATTTTCTTTGCCAGCTGTGCCGGAGTCATTCCATAGACCTTCAGGTAGGAACCAACATCCATAAATACCTCGTCGACGGAATAGACATGTATATCCTCCGGTGCCACATATTTAAGGTAAATATCATATATGGCGGAACTGCATTCCATATAACAGGCCATGCGGGGGACTGCGGCAATATAGTCAAGCTCCAGAGCAGGATCCGCAGCCGGTTCCCGGGAATCTACGGAAGAACCTTTAAATTGCCTGTCGGTCAGCTTATTCTTACGTTCAATGTTTACCTCGCGAACCCTTTGTACCACTTCAAAAAGTCTGGCTCTTCCGGGAATTCCATAAGCCTTCAGGGATGGTGAAACAGCCAGACAGATGGTCTTTTCCGTCCGGGAGGCATCCGCCACTACGAGATTCGTGGTCAACGGGTCCAGTCCCCGTTTCACACACTCCACCGAGGCATAGAAGGACTTTAGATCTATTGCGATATAAACATGCTCTGCCATGAAGTCTCACCTCCTGTCTGTGCACTGCAGCCACACACAAATGCATTCAAAATCCGTACAGATCAGCTCTTACCGATACGCTGTATTCGAAAAATAAATTTTAGATGGTATTCCTCACCATT
>CALZEZ010000106.1 GCA_945643825.1 uncultured Lachnospiraceae bacterium | reverse complement strand
GATTAATGCTGCCAGATGCTCAGGGGAAAAAGCGATGTCCTCGGGATCCATCAGGCGTTCCTTTAGCAACCGCATGGTCTCGACCATAATCCAGTTCGACACCTTCTTCGGCGCTGCGCCAAGTGCAACCGTCTGTTCAAAAAGATCGGCAAGTGCCTTGGTGCCTGTGATGATATCGACATCGTATTCGGGAAGCTCGAATTCTCTTAAGTAGCGCTCCTTCTTTTCTTCTCGAAACTCGGGGAGACTTTCTCTGATTCGCAAAATCCAGTCCTCGGAGATGGAAATCGGCACCAGATCCGGCTCAGGGAAGTAGCGATAATCCTGTGCATCCTCCTTGCTTCGCATCGCATACGAGGTTTCCTTCGCATCATCCCAGCGTCTGGTTTCCTGCACCACCTTCTGTCCGGATTCAAGCAAGTCGATCTGACGCTCTCTTTCCCCGGCGATAGCTCTGGAAATGGCACGGAAGGAATTTAAGTTTTTCATCTCGGTACGTGTGCCAAACTCGGTGGCACCAACCTCGCGCACGGAAAGATTCACGTCCGCTCGCATGGAGCCCTCCTGGAGCTTACAATCCGATGCGCCGATGTACTGAATCAGCATACGAAGCTTCTCAAGGTAAGCAATGACCTCCTCGGCACTTCTCATATCCGGTTCGGAGACGATCTCGATCAGAGGAACACCAGAACGATTATAGTCCACAAGGGATGCATCCTCCCAGTCGTCGTGGATCAGCTTGCCGGCGTCCTCCTCCATATGGATCTCATGAATTCCAATCTGCTTCCTGCCCTCAGGTGTCTCAATCTCCACCTTGCCATTTCTGCAGATTGGCAGATAGAGCTGGGAAATCTGGTAATTCTGCGGGTTGTCCGGGTAAAAATAATTCTTTCTGTCAAATTTACAGTATCTCGTAATCTCACAATTTGCGGCTAGTCCCACTGCCATTGCATATTCCAGAACCTGTTTATTAAGCACCGGAAGGGAACCCGGCATTCCGGTACAGACCGGACACGTATGGGAGTTTGGAGCTCCACCAAAGGCTGTGGAGCAGCCGCAGAAGATCTTGGTCTTCGTCGCAAGCTCTACATGCACTTCCAGTCCTATGACGGTTTCATACTCTTTCATAAACGCTCCCCCTTTCCAGCACTTTGTTCATACGTGAAAGCAGCACGAAGCAGCTTCTTTTCCTCAAAGCAGTCTGCAATCAGATGAAGTCCGATGGGCAGTCCCTTATCATCCTTTCCACAGGGAACAGAGATAGCCGGAAGACCTGCCAGGTTTACAGCAATCGTATAAATATCACTCAGGTACATTTTGAGCGGATCCTGTAAGCTCTCCCCAAGTCTTGGTGCCGTAGTCGGTGCGACCGGTCCAAGAATCAGATCATACCTGGCAAAGGCCTCATCAAAAGCCTTCTTAATCATTGCTTTCACACGAAGCGCCTTCAGATAGTAAGCATCATAATAGCCTGAGCTTAACACGAAGGAGCCTAACATGATTCTGCGTTTAACCTCTGCGCCAAAGCCCTCGGAGCGGGTCTTCTTATACATATTGTGCAAGCCCTCAAACTGCTCGGTGCGGTATCCGTATTTGATACCGTCAAACCGCTCCAGGTTAGAGCTTGCCTCTGCTGCGGCGATCGTATAATAGGTCGGAATCGCATAGTCCACTAAAGGCAGATCAAATTCCTCTATCACGGCACCTTTGCTCTCAAGTACCTTCGCCGCTCCAAGAACCGCTTCCTTTACCTGTGGATCCACGCCCTCGGTAAAGTAATCTCGCGGAATTCCAATCTTCATTCCGCTCACATCATTTATGAGTGCCTCCGAAAAGTCGGTGTCCTCTCTTCCGATAGACGTGGAATCCTTCTCGTCCTTTACGGCAAGCACCTCTAACACGGCTGCACAATCCTCAACATTCCTTGTGATCGGTCCGATCTGATCCAGGGAAGAGCCATAAGCAATCAGACCATAGCGGGAAACCGTTCCATAGGTCGGCTTCATACCAACCACACCACAGTAGGATGCCGGCTGTCTGATGGAGCCTCCGGTATCCGAACCGAGCGCAAAAAAACACTCACCTGCTGCCACAGCAGCAGCCGAACCACCGGAGGAGCCCCCCGGGACATGCTCAGGGTCTGCCGGGTTTCTCGTCACGCCATACGCAGAGGTCTCTGTCGTCGAACCCATGGCAAACTCATCCATATTGGTTTTCCCGATGATGACCGCACCGGCTTTCTCTAATTCCTCTACGACCTTAGCGGAATAAGTGGGTATAAAATCAGATAAGATCCGCGACGAGCAGGTTGTAAGCATCCCCTCCGTGCAGATATTATCCTTGATCGCAACAGGGACTCCCGCAAGCTTACCGGTGCAGCTTCCTGCTTCAATCTCACGCTGCACCTGCCCTGCGCGTGCAAGCGCACCTTCCTTGTCAATGGTCACATAGCAGTGGTACTCGCTCTCGAAACGCTCAATTCTTTCAAGCACCGCCTGCATGGCCTCTACCGCCGTGGTTTTTCCCTCTTTTATTGCCTTGGCAAGTTCCACTGCGGAATATTGTAATCGTTCCATAACTGTTCTCCTCCAAGCAATTAATCAAAGGTTTTGGGCACGACGAACATATTGTCCTTTACGCCCGGGGCGTTTGCCAGCGTCTTTTCGCTCTCATCCCCATTTGTCACCACATCCTCGCGGAACACGTTTTCCACCGGAAAGACATGGGACATCGGCTCCACTCCGGTTGTGTCCAACTCATTTAACTTATCAATATAATTAAGCATTCGCTCCATGTCGGTCTTCGCCTGCGTCTTCTCCTCATCTGAGAGCTCAAGCTTCGCCAGAATGCCAACGTAATCAATGGTTTCCTCTGTTATCTTCTCAGCCATACTTTACCTCATTTTTCACATTAATCCCATTTCTGAGCGACTTTTTCACATTAATCCCTGACCTTGATGTGCACCTCGCGAAGCTGTGTCTCTGTCACATCGCCTGGAGCACCACACATCAGATCCTGTGCAGAACCGCTCATCGGGAAAGCAATTACCTCCCGGATGTTCTCCTCCCCGCGAAGCAGCATGATCATGCGGTCTACACCGGGTGCCATTCCCGCATGTGGCGGTGCACCGAAGGCAAATGCCTGATAGAGCGCTCCGAATTTCTTCTGCAGCGTCTCCTCATCATATCCGGCAATCTCAAAAGCCTTGATCATGATCTGAATATCGTGGTTACGGACTGCACCGGAGGATAACTCCACGCCGTTGCAGACAATATCATACTGGTAGGCAAGAATATCAAGCGGATCCTTCGTCTCAAGCGCCTCCAAGCCTCCCTGCGGCATGGAAAACGGATTGTGGGTAAAGCCGATCTGTTTCGTCTCGGGGTCGCGCTCAAACATCGGAAAATCGTTCACATAGCAGAAGCGGAAAGCATTTTCCTCCAGCAGGCCGAGCTTACTGCCAAGCTCATTTCGAAGCTGTCCTGCAAAGAGATTTGCGCGTTCCTCCTTATCCGCGATGAAGAAGATCGTATCGCCGCAGGATAGTCCGGCAAGGTCTGCAAGCTCCTTCTTACATTCGTCCGGAATAAACTTATCAATCGGTCCCTTGTAGGACATATCCTCTTCAACCTCAAGATAACCGAGTCCGCCCATACCGATTCCGGTTGCAAAGGCGAGCAGCTTCTCGTGAAAGCCCTTGCTCATCGGTTCATGAACCTTAATCGCACGGACGGTGCGTCCTAAAAACGGCTTAAAGCTGCACTTCTGGAAAAAGTCGGTGACATCCATGATCCGGAGCGGATTTCTTAAATCCGGTTTATCCGTACCAAACTCTAACATTGCCTGTTTGTAGCTGATCACCGGATAAGGCGCCGGTGTGATCTTCGCTCCCTGCGGTGCGAATTTCGCAAAGGTTTCGGAAAGAACCTCCTCGCCCACACGGAAGACATCCTCCTGCGTTGCGAAGCTCATCTCAAAATCAAGCTGGTAGAATTCACCGGGAGAGCGGTCGGCTCTGGCATCCTCATCGCGAAAGCATGGTGCGATCTGAAAATATTTGTCAAAGCCGGACACCATCAGTAGCTGTTTGTACTGCTGCGGTGCCTGCGGCAGCGCATAGAATTTGCCTTTATATTTGCGGGACGGAACAATATAATCGCGTGCACCCTCCGGCGAGGAAGCACACAGAATCGGGGTCTGAATCTCTAAAAATCCCATCTCTGTCATTTTCTGTCTTAAGAAGCTGATTACCTGAGAGCGGAAGATGATATTATCCTTAACCTTCGCATTTCGCAGATCCAGATAACGGTATTTGAGTCTGACATCCTCTCTGGTCTCCTTCGAGGTCATGATCTCAAACGGAAGCGGTTTATAAACCTTGCCGAGAATCTCGATCGAATAAGCGTCGATCTCAATGGTTCCGGTAGGAAGCTTCGGGTTATACGTCTCCTCGTCACGCTTCTCCACCATGCCTTCCACACAGATGCAGGTCTCCTTCGTAATTCCGTGCAGAAGTCCGTCCTTGCGGAGCACGATCTGTAGCACGCCATACATATCCCGCAGGTCGATGAAGCTTACGCCACCGTGATCGCGGATATTCTCCACCCAGCCGGACACTTTTAATACCTGTCCGATGTACTCCTCACTGATTTGTTTGATTGTAATGTCTCTGTAGCAGTTTTTCATAGTATTTGGTCTCCTTTTCTACTTGCTTCCGAGACGAAAGTGATCCAGTTTCACTGGTCACAATATAAAAAAAACCGCCTCGGAATACATTTGTATTCCGGGACGGATAAAAACAATTTTACCCGCGGTACCACCCGCATTGACAAACGTGTCCTACTGCTTAAGACCCATTTGTCCACTTTGACCCGTAACGAGGGGAACGTATTACCCTACGACCGACCCGGCTTTCAGATAATCTGCTCCGGAGTGTTCCCTTTACTGCTTCCTTCCAACAGCGCTCTCAGTCGGTGACGCTGTATTCCTGTCGACCTCCCCAGCAAGAGTCTCCTTCACTGCATTTAATGCAACTATATTAGCACATAAGTTTTTTCGTTGCAAGTATTATCAATCCAAAACCTTGGAAACATACTCGATGGAAGCAACCTGATCAGCACTAACTACAAATACCAGTCTGCCGGTGCCTTTCTCATATTCCAGCTTGCCCTCGCTGCTTGACGTCGGCTCTCCGTAAACCTCTTTCACCTTTGATGCGGGATCCGCAATGCTCACACCCTCCGGAGTAGAAACGGTATCATCCTTGAGAATAATGGAAGAGATGTAATCTCCATCCTTTCCGGGATAAGTATCAATTTCAAAACCATGGTAGGTATAGATCTTGTCAAGTCCTTCAAAGGCACAGCTTGCCGCTTCGAAGTATGAGACAGGCTCTCCGAGTCCCTCCAGGATTCCTGCCATATTCGCATCCGGTGTGATCTTCACCCCTTTTTCTTCAAAGTAATAGCCGTCAGGCTCCTTTGCCTGCTCCTCTGCCGTCACTTCCGTGGATGTGCTCTCTTTCGTCGTCGCGCTCTGCTCCTTTGCCGGGGCACTTCCCTCAATCGTCTTGGCATTGTCTCCGCACGCCGCAAGTGCAAGCATCGCACTCACTAAAATACTACCAATCAAAACTCTTTTTTTCATAATTTTTTCCT
>CALZEZ010000105.1 GCA_945643825.1 uncultured Lachnospiraceae bacterium | reverse complement strand
AGGGCACGGAAGGACGGCAAAAAATGGAGTGTAAGAAGGTTATTAAGCTGATTCAGTCTTTTATGCAGGATGAAATGACTGTGGGAGAGCTTGAAGAGTTTCTACAGCATATTGATCAATGTAAAGAATGTCAGGAGGAACTCACAATTCAAATGTTAGTTACCGAGGGACTGATTAGTCTGGAAGCAGGAGAAGATTTCGATATTAAGCAGGAGATGGATCAGAAGATGCAGCTTGCCAGACGTCAGATTCTCTGGCACAAGGAGATGGATTGGCTCACGCTCGGTATAGGAAGTGTGTCAATGTGTATTGCAATTCTGTTAATAGTATGGCTGGTGATTTGATGGGAGAAAAAATAGTATTAATTGATGGACACAGTATTATGCACCGGGCATTTTATGGTGTGCCGGATCTGACAAATGCAAAGGGAGTACACACCAATGCAATTTATGGTTTTCTGAACATTTTATTCAGTATTCTGGAACAGGAAAAGGCGGAATATCTTGCAGTAGCATTTGATGTTCATCAACCGACTTTTCGTCATGAGATATATAGTGAGTATAAGGGAACCAGAAAGCCAATGCCCCCGGAGCTTAAAGAGCAGATTCCCCTCTGCAAAGCTTTGTTAAAGGCGATGCATATTGTGACGGTGGAACAGCCCGGGCTGGAGGCAGATGACATTCTGGGAACGTTAGCGAGAGCCTGTGAGAGCGCCGGAATGGAGGTGTCCCTGGTTTCCGGAGACAGGGATCTTCTGCAGATTGCCACGCAGCATATACGGATCCGCATCCCCAAGACAAAAGGGGGAAAAACGGAAATAGAGGACTACTATGCGGAGGATGTAGAACAAACCTATCAGGTAACTCCGTTACAGTTCATTGAATTGAAGGCGCTGATGGGGGATACGGCAGATAATATTCCAGGAGTGCCTAAGGTGGGGGAGAAGACAGCGAGAGAGCTGATGGTGACCTATGGCTCCTTGGATGCAATCTATGATAATCTGGATCAGATCAGCAAGAAGAGTATCCGGGAATCCCTATATGACAATAAGGAACTGGCATATCTGAGTAAGACGTTAGCTACTATTAAAACAGACGCGGATTTGAGTTTTTCTCTGGAAGAGGCACGTATCGGCTCCTTTTTCCAAGAGGATTCCTATCCTGTTTTTGTGGAGCTCGGCTTTAAGCATTATCTGGCCAAATTTGACCAGACACAGCTTGTAAATAAAACATCGCGAAGTGTGAGGAGTCTGCATGATCTTTCAGATGTGGAGGCCTATTTTGCGAGCTTGTCAAGTAAAGAAGATCCTGTGATTGCAGCTGTTGGTATTACAGCGAGGCCACGTAAGCTTGCCTCGGGGGAAGCTTCGAGAGAATGGGATTATTATGGAGTCAGCATGGCAGGAGCCGGGGAGGAAGCAGTTTTCATTCCGATTGAGGGCTTCGTGACGAAGTCATACCTGATTGATAAGCTGCTAGAGCTTGAGACTAGAGGAAGAATTGCTGTCTGTGAAGCTAAGAAGTATTATCGATTCCTGGGAGACAGATGCTTACAACACAGCAGGGTGTTTGATGTGTTGATAGCAGCCTATCTGTGTAATCCGTTAAAAAATGATTATTCGGTTGAAGCGATAGCGACTGAATATCTGGATCGCAATCTGGTGGATTATGCAGCTCTTTTTGGCAAAGAGGAACTGGAATCCGTTATGGAGCATCAATTTGATAAATATGCAGAATATATTGCATCCTCAGCCGCTGCAATCTATGACAGTGTGCCTGCTTTGCAGGAAAAGCTGCAAAACATGGGGATGACAGATCTGTATGAGAAGATTGAAATGCCCCTATCTTATGTCCTGTTTGATATGGAGAGAGAGGGGATTGAAGTTTGCCCGGAGCAGCTGGCAAAATACGGAGATGCGTTGGTTGAAAGAATAACAAAGCTTGAGCAGGCAATCTGGGAGCAGGCAGGGGAGCATTTTAATATTAATTCTCCGAAACAGCTGGGAGAGATTTTATTTGAGAAGCTGAAGCTTCCGGGAGGCAAGAAAACCAAAAGCGGCTATTCAACCGCTGCAGATATTTTGGAAAAGCTTTCCGGAGAATATCAGATTGTCAAGGATATTCTGGAATATAGGGGACTTGCAAAGCTAAAGAGTACCTATGCAGATGGATTGATGAATTATGTGGAAGACGATCATAGAATTCATACGAATTTTAATCAGACCATTACTGCCACAGGGCGTATCAGCTCTACCGCACCAAATCTGCAGAATATTCCAATGAGAATGGAACTGGGGCGGAAAATCCGTGAGGTCTTTGTTGCAAAGGAGGGCTGCATCTTTATGGATGCAGACTATTCTCAGATTGAACTGAGGATTCTTGCCCATCTTTCCGGAGATGAGCAGATGATTTCGGCCTATGAACAGCACAAGGATATTCATGCTATTACGGCATCACAGGTTTTTAATGTTCCCTTTGATGAGGTTACTTCGCTACAACGCAGAAATGCGAAAGCGGTTAATTTTGGAATTGTATATGGAATCAGTGCATTTGGATTAAGTCAGGATCTGTCAATCAGCAAGGCAGAGGCGGCAGAGTATATCGAGCATTATTTTGCTTCTTACCCCGGTGTTAAGTCGTTTCTAGATCATTCTGTGGAGGAGGCAAAGCAAAAAGGGTATTCCACCACTATTTTTTCCAGAAGAAGGCCGATACCGGAATTATCCTCCAGTAACTTTATGACCAGATCCTTTGGGGAAAGAGTGGCAATGAATGCACCGATTCAGGGAACTGCGGCTGACATTATGAAGATAGCGATGATAAAGGTATATGAGGGAATTGAGAAAGCGGGACTGCGATCCAGACTCATTCTTCAGATTCATGATGAATTGCTGTTAGAGGTATGTGAGGATGAGGAGGAGCAGGCAAGAGAAATTCTGTCTGCTGCGATGGAGTCTGCGGCATCGCTTGCCGTGAAGCTTGAGATTGACCTGCATACAGGAAAGAACTGGTATATGGCAAAATGAAAATCATAGGTATTACAGGTGGTGTAGGGGCTGGAAAATCAGAATTACTGTCTTACCTGGTTCAAAACTATTCCTGCAGAGTATTGCTGGCGGATGAGGTTGGAAATCGGGTAAAGGAGCCGGGACAGCCGTGTTATCATGCACTGGTGAAACTGTTAGGTGAGAGTGTTCTGGACGTCAACAAAGAAATTGACCGAAAAAGGATGGCAGATATGATCTTTGGCGATGAGCATTTACTACAAAGAGTGAATGCAATCATACATCCTGCTGTGGAAGATTATATTTTTGAACAGATTCGTATTGAGAGAGAACGTGGGCAGATAGCATTTTTCTTCGTAGAGGCAGCGCTGCTTATCGAGTGTGGTTATGACAGGAAGCTTGATGAACTGTGGTATATCTATGCAGAACCTGAGATACGCGCAAAGAGGCTTCGGGAGTCGAGAGGATACTCGGATGAAAAGATACATGGAATTATGTCCAGTCAATTATCTGATGAGGAATTTCGAAGAGTGTGCAAAGTGGTAATCGATAACAGTGGTACTTTGGAACAGGCCTATGAACAGATAGATGCAGCCTTGCGGGCTTAAAGCGTAACCATAGGAGTGGAGGACACAGATGGAGAGAAGAAAATATCCCGGAAGTCTGGTATTTGGATTGGATATTGGAACGAGGAGTATAGTCGGCACGGTTGGATATAAGAGCGGAGACGTGTTTCATGTGGTTGCACAGGAAATTCGGGAGCATGAGACGAGAGCTATGCTCGATGGACAGATTCACGATATTAGAAAGGTTGGCAATACGATTGCCTCTGTGAAGACGTCTTTAGAAGAAAAAATTGATAGTAAGCTTGAGAATGTCTGTATTGCTGCAGCGGGTCGTGTGCTTCGCACCATAACGGTTCATGTCACCCAAAGCAATGAAAGAGAGTGGGAAGTGACCCAGGAGGATATCTACGCTCTTGCCTCACAGGGAGTTGAGAAAGCCTATCAGGATTTAGGTGAGGAGAATGACTCTGATATCAAATTTTACTGCGTAGGATATTCTGTGATTCGATACTTCCTAAATGGATATCCGATGGGAAACCTTGAGGGACATAAGGCAAAGGAGATTAGTTGTGATCTGATTGCAACATTTCTTCCGGATGATGTTGTTGATGGATTATATAAAGCAGTAGAGGCTGCCGGTCTGGAGGTTGTCAATCTCACATTGGAGCCGATTGCTGCGATTCAGGTTGCGATTCCCGAGATGTATCGTATGCTTAATATCGCCCTGGTGGATGTCGGAGCCGGCACTTCTGATATTTCCATTACGCGGGATGGAAGTATCATTGCCTATGGAATGATTCCGTTAGCCGGTGATGCACTGACAGAGATTATTGCGCAAAACTGTCTTGTTGATTTTGTAACGGCAGAGATGATCAAGCGTAGCTGTGGGGAAAATGAAACTGTCGAATATCAGGATATTATGGGACTGACACAGACAATTACAAGACACCAGATAGAAGAAATCACTCGTCCGGTTTTAGAGAATATGACAAAACAGGTATCTGATAAGATAAAAGAGCTAAATGGTGGAAAATCGGTCAGTGCGGTTTTTGTTGTAGGCGGAGGAGGACGCCTGAACGGGTATACCGGCCTGTTAGCCGATGAGCTGGGAATTCAGAAAGAGCGTGTTGCCATCCGGGGACAGGAGGTAATGCAGAAGATTGAGTTTGTTGATGAAAATGCGAAAAAGGATTCGCTGATGGTCACACCGATCGGTATCTGTTTAAGCTATTATGAACAGAGTAATAATTTCATCTTTGTGAATTTTAACAGTCAGAGAATAAAAATATATGATAACAATCATCTGGCGGTTGTCGATGCTGCAGTTCAGGCGGAATTCCCGAATGACGGACTGTTTCCCAAGAGAGGTAAGGAACTGAATTTTTCCGTGAATGGACAGGCAAGGATTCAAAGAGGACTGACCGGAGAAGCAGCTGTTATTATGGTGAATGGCTCTCAGGCGGATATACATACTCCGATTCATGCAAATGATGTGATTGAGGTGACGGAATCAACCGCAGGTGATGCGGCTAGACTTCAGATCATGCAGCTTGCAGAATATCAGGCATCACTTAAGGTCAGAGTTAATGATAAACCGGTTGAGCTTCCGCGGTTTGCGTTGGTAAATGGTGCGTTGCAGTCTGGATATTATGATATTCAGGAGGGGGATGAGATCGAGATCCTGAATTACTACACCATAGAGCAAATTGCAGAATTTATGGACATCGCGCTACGAGAGGACATGCCGGTATACGTCAATAAACAGCTGGCACAGCCATCGACAAGAGTGTATGAGAATTTTTCGTGTGATATTTCAATAGAAGAGAATACAGTCGTTGAAGAGAGAAAGAGCGATGATACAACTATGGTTGTAGTAGTAAATGACGAGCCGGTGACGTTGCGCGGAAAAACCGATTACATCTTCGTAGATGTTTTTGACCGTATTGACTTTGACTTAAGTAAACCAAGAGGAACGGGAATCGTCACACGTTTAAATGGACGTGATGCACAATACATGGAGCCATTATCGGATGGGGACAAAATTGAGATTTATTGGAGAGAATAAACGTTATGAGAATATGCAGTATAGCCAGTGGCAGTAG
>CALZEZ010000104.1 GCA_945643825.1 uncultured Lachnospiraceae bacterium | reverse complement strand
TGGTGTATGCCGTGCAGGATGATGTCCCCTGTTGTTGATAAAATCGCGCAAGAGCATGATGATTTTCTGGTTGGAAAGGTTAATACAGACGAGCAACAGGAACTGGCTGTTAGATTTGGAATTATGAGCATTCCGTCGCTTCTTGTCTTTCATAATGGAGAGGTTGTTAACCAGTCCGTTGGCGTAATATCAGAGGAAGAGGTTCTGCAATTACTGAAATAATCGGATAGGAGAGATTACCAATGAAAACGAAGGTATATATCGATGGCAGTGAGGGAACAACAGGACTGCGAATTAACGAGCGCTTTCGAGAGAGAGATGATATCGAGCTGTTAACAATTGATCCGGAGAAGAGAAAAGACCCAGTGGAAAGAAAAAAGCTGATCAATACCTCCGACATTACGTTTCTGTGTCTGCCGGATGCGGCAGCCATAGAAGCAGTCAGTCTTGTAGAGAATGACCATGTACGGATCATTGATTCTTCCACAGCTCACAGAACTCTCGAAGGGTGGAGCTATGGATTCCCGGAGCTGTCAAAGGAGCATCGTGCTAGGATTCAGACAGGTAACAGAGTAGCTGTTCCCGGATGCTATGCCAGCGGATTTATTGCTCTGGCATATCCGTTGGTGACGGGTGGAATCATGCCAATTGATTATCCGGTTTCTATTTTTGCCGTATCAGGATACAGCGGTGGCGGTAAGAAACTGATAGCAGAATATGAAGCTGACAATCGTGATGCGCGGTATGGCGCTGCGAGAATGTATGGGTGGAGCCAAAACCATAAGCATTTAAAAGAGATGCAGAAGATAACAGGTATTGCACATGTCCCATTATTTTCACCTATGACAACAGATTATTATAGTGGAATGATTGTACAGCTTCCCCTGTATTCCTGGTTGTTGAAGAAACAACAGACACCGGAACAAATCAGGGATTTTCTTGCAGGATATTATGAAGATTCTGAATTTATTGAGGTTATGCCTTTCGGGACAGAGGCTGAAACTGGAGGGATACTGTTTTCCAACGCATGTTCGGGATGGGATGGCATGAAAATCTATGTAACAGGAAATGAGGACAGAATTGTTGTTGCATCCTGTTTTGACAATCTGGGAAAAGGGGCATCCGGTGCAGCAATTCAGTGTATGAATCTTATGATTGGATGTGAAGAATCAAAGGGCTTGCATCTTATTTAGACTATTTGGCAGCTGTCAAGAAAAAATACTTGACAGCTGCTTCTTGTTCCTGTAATATAGCATAGGTGACAGTATTTTGATATCTGGGAGAGCATGATGGAGCGGATTGTAGAACAGAGTCTGTTGTATGACTTTTATGGAGAGCTATTAACACCGCATCAGAAGGAAATCTATGAAGCTGCAATTTTCAATGATATGTCGCTTGGTGAGATTGCTGAAGAACAGGGAATCAGCAGACAGGGAGTTCACGATCAGCTCAAACGATGTCACAAGATTCTTGAGGAATATGAATCCAAATTACACCTCCTGTCACGCTTTCTGCAGATGAAGCAGAAGGCGGAGGAGATTGCTAGAGTATCCGCAGAGGCCAAGAGTAACCTGCAGCATATGGACAGACTTATAGAAAGCTTAGAGCGGATTGAATGTCTTTCAGCAGATATTTTAGAGGAGTTATAGTGGATGGCTTTTGAGAGTTTAACAGACAAACTGCAAAATGTCTTCAAAAACTTAAGAAGTAAGGGCAGACTGACCGAACAGGATGTCAAAGCGGCGCTGAAAGAAGTTAAGATGGCACTTTTAGAGGCTGATGTCAATTTCAAGGTTGTGAAACAATTCATCAAAGCGGTGGAAGAGCGTGCGATCGGTCAGGATGTCATGAATGGATTAAATCCTGGGCAAATGGTCATCAAAATCGTTAATGAAGAGATGGTTGCTCTGATGGGATCGGAGACAACTGAGCTAAAGCTTCAGCCCGGTAAAGCAGTTACTGTGATTCTGATGTGTGGTCTTCAGGGTGCCGGTAAGACTACAGCGACAGCTAAAATTGCTGGAAAGCTCAAGCAAAAAGGGAAGAAACCATTGCTTGTTGCATGTGATGTGTATCGTCCGGCTGCGATTGAGCAGCTTCAGATTAATGGAAAAAAACAACAGGTTGATGTTTTTGCAATGGGCACGAATGTGAAGCCATTGGATATTGCAAAAAGCGCTTTGGGATATGCAGAGAAGAATGGTCACAATGTGGTCATCCTTGATACGGCGGGACGTTTGCATGTTGATGAAGACATGATGACGGAGCTGATTGAGATCAAGCAGGGAATCACAATTCATCAATCTCTGCTGGTTGTCGATGCCATGACGGGTCAGGATGCCGTAAATGTTGCGAAGGAATTTGATGAACGAGTCGGCATAGATGGTGTTGTGTTATCGAAGATGGATGGTGATACCAGAGGAGGTGCAGCACTTTCTGTTAAGGCGGTGACCGGTAAACCGATTCTTTTTGTTGGAATGGGAGAGAAGCTTTCTGATTTGGAGGAATTCCATCCGGACAGAATGGCGAGCCGGATCCTCGGAATGGGCGATGTACTCACATTAATAGAAAAGGCACAGGCAAATCTGGAAATCGACGAAGATAAAGAAAAAGAAATGGCTTCCCGTATGAAGAAAGGGAAGTTTGACTTTAACGATTATCTGGAAAGCATGAAGCAGATGCGTAATATGGGTGGACTATCCAGTATTCTTGGCATGCTTGGTGGTAATATGGCCGATTTGGATGGAATGGTAAGTGAAAAACAGATGGCGCAAATGGAAGCCATTGTATTATCGATGACTCCGGCAGAGCGATCTAATCCTAAATTGCTGAACCCCAGCAGAAAACATCGTATTGCGAGAGGTGCGGGAGTTGATATTGCGCAGGTGAATCGGTTCGTCAAACAGTTTGAACAGTCGCAGAAGATGATGAAACAGTTTGGTGGCATGGGAAAAAGAGGCCGCGGTATGTTTGGCGCACTCGGAGGTATGGGAAAAGGTAGATTTCCCTTTTAATTAAGGAAATAGAGAGGTTTAGCTCTATTCAAATATAATTTACATTATTTTTTGGAGGAAAAAGAAATGTCAGTAAAGATCAGATTAAGAAGCATGGGTCAGAAGAAAGCTCCTTTTTATAGAATCATTGTTGCAGATTCTAGAGCACCCAGAGATGGAAAATTTATTGCAGAAATTGGAACCTATGATCCCAGCACAGATCCCAGCACTTTTAAAATTGATGAGGAAGCTGCAAAGACTTGGATTGCAAACGGCGCTCAGCCTACCGAAGCTGTTAGCAAAATTCTGAAAATCGCTGGTGTTATTGAGAAATAAGGTGGTTTTAGGAATTTTTGACACTTTGGGAGGTGCAAAATGAAGGAATTAGTTGAAGTAATTGCAAAGGCTCTTGTCGACCATCCGGAAGAAGTTACGGTTTCTGAGAAAACAGAGGGCAAGACCATCACAGTAGAACTTCATGTTGCTGCATCGGATATGGGTAAAGTTATAGGCAAACAGGGAAGAATTGCAAAAGCCATTCGTTCTGTTGTTAAGGCAGCATCATCCAAAGACAATAAGAGGGTTGACGTGGAAATCGTCTAAAGATTTACCAATCTTAACGTCGTATTTGAGAATGCCGCAGAACATGTTGTATGTTTCTGCGGCAGTTTTCGTAGTGAAACAAATTTATGAATAAGGAATAGATCAATGGTTGAAAGATTCCAGGTAGGAGTAATAAGCTCTGCACATGGAGTAAAGGGCGAGGCAAAGGTATATCCGACAACGGATGATTCGGGACGTTTTCGAAAGCTGAAGCAAGTTATTCTTGATACCGGAAAAGGTGACCGGATATTGGAAATAGAAGGCGTCAAATTTTTTAAACAGTTTGTGATCGTCAAGTTTAAAGGAATTGATGACCGAAATGAGATTGAGGGGCTGCGTACACATGCGCTGTATGTAACGAGGGATCAGGCAGTAAAATGTAATAAGGATGAGTATTTTATTGCAGATCTATTGGATATGACAGTGTTTGAAGAGAATGGAAGTACACTTGGAAGCCTTGTTGATGTGATGCAGACGGGAGCCAATGATGTATATGTGATTAGGACAATGCAGGGACAGGAGCTGTTGCTTCCGGCTATCAAAGAATGTATCTTATCCGTGGACGTTGAGCATTCTAAAATGACTGTTCATGTATTGGAAGGGTTACGATGATGAATTTTCATATCTTAACACTTTTTCCGGACATGGTGATACAGGGATTGCATACCAGTATCATCGGGAGAGCTGTTCAAAATGGTTATTTGAATATCGAGGCAGTAAATATCAGGGATTACACGCTGGACAAACATAAGAAGGTAGATGATTATCCTTATGGCGGAGGTGCAGGCATGCTGATGCAGGCACAACCGGTATATGATGCTTATAAAGCTGTAGAGCAGCGAATGACAAGCAAAAAACCACCGCGGGTTATTTATGTCACTCCGCAGGGACGCGTGTTCCAACAGCAGATGGCCAGAGAATTGGCAAAAGAGGATGATCTGATTTTTCTATGCGGACACTACGAGGGAATTGATGAGCGGGTTCTGGAGGAAATTGTAACGGATTACGTTTCCATTGGTGATTATGTGCTGACAGGTGGAGAGCTCCCCGCTATGGTGATGATTGATGCAATATCGCGCATGGTTCCCGGTGTTTTGTCAAATGAGGAGTCGGGAGAAACGGAATCCTTTGCTGGTAATCTGCTTGAATATCCGCAATATTCACGTCCTGAGAATTGGCATGGAAAATGTGTGCCGGAGGTTTTGTTGTCAGGAAATCATGCGAACATCGCGAAATGGCGTCTGGAAATGGCAATAGAAAGAACAAAAGAGAGAAGACCGGATTTATATACAGCTTATGAGGAACAAGTTCGTCAGGAAGAGGAGCGAATAGAAAGAGAAAAGGCAGAAGCCAGGAGACTGCGTCGGCTGGCCAGGAGCAATACGGAAAGCGCACCAGATTGCTGATCTGCGATAAAAATGACTTGCTTTTTATAGAACACTGTGGTAAATTAGAATAGTTGTAGTGAATGAGATGGTCCTCTGTTACCGAGGTGGTATTAAGAACATCCGAAAAAGAAGGAGGAACAACAAAATGCAGGAAATTATCAAAGAGATCGAGAAGGAACAGTTAAAAGAATCTGTGTCTCAGTTTAACGTAGGTGATACTGTAAAGGTATATGGTAAGATTAAAGAGGGTAACCGCGAAAGAGTTCAGATTTTTGAAGGAACTGTTATGAAGATTCAGGGTGGAAGCAACCGCCAGACCTTTACTGTTCGTAAGACTTCTAATGGTGTTGGAGTTGAAAAGACATGGCCGATGCATTCTCCTAACGTAGAAAAGGTTGAGGTTGTTCGTAAGGGTAAAGTAAGACGTGCTAAATTGAACTACTTGAAGAACCGCGTTGGTAAGAAGGCTAAGGTAAAGGAAGTCATTTAATAATTACCTGAATGGCAGGGGCAATTACTCTTTTGGGTAATTGCTCTTTTTTTTCACAGAGTATTGCCGGATAGCAATGTTGAGGTGCATAATCATTATGGGAAGAAGACAGAAGGGATTAAGCTTTTACAGACGAAGAAAGAAAATTAGTTCAAATTTTATTAAAGAGATTTTCATATGGCTGTTTGGTATGTTTGCAGCGTCTTTTTTAGCAATGGTTCTGGTAGTTGCCTTTGGATTGCATACTGTAATGATTGGAAACTCTATGGAACCAGAGCTAT
>CALZEZ010000103.1 GCA_945643825.1 uncultured Lachnospiraceae bacterium | reverse complement strand
GGAGCTTACGTATGACCTTCTCGGTGAGATTGACCCTGACCGCACTCCTTTGCCGGAGGCTGTGAAGGAGCAGGTCGAGATTGAGATTAAGTACGAGGGCTATATAGAGCGACAGCTTCGTCAGGTGGCGGCTTTTAAGAAAATGGAGAAAAAGCGTATTCCTGAAAATATTGATTACGATGCAATAAGCAGCTTACGTCTTGAGGCGAGACAGAAGCTTAAGGCGTTTCGACCAACCAGCGTGGGACAGGCTTCGAGAATCTCCGGTGTATCACCGGCCGACGTCTCGGTTCTGCTAGTCTATCTGGAGCATTTTAATAAGGAGCTAATTTGACAAATCATGAGTAATTTAAATGCTTCCTATGATACTTCAATATTTAAGAGAGATGCGGAGAGTCTGGGTATCAGTCTCTCTGATAAACAGATCCATCAGTTTTTATTGTATTATGAGATGCTTGTGGAGAAAAACAAGGTCATGAATCTGACTGCGATCACCGAGTATCCGGAGGTGGTAAAGAAGCATTTTGTAGATTCGCTCGCTCTTGTAAAAGCGTATGACTTAACCGGAAATAAGAAGCTGTTGGATCTTGGCACCGGTGCCGGTTTTCCGGGTATTCCGTTAAAGATTGCTTTTCCGAATCTGAAAATTACGCTTCTTGATTCTCTGAACAAACGAATCAATTTCTTGTGGGATGTGATTGAAGAGCTCGAGCTTTATGAAATTGAGGCGGTGCACGGGCGCGCAGAGGACTATGCGAATAAGGCTGATTACAGAGAGCAGTTTGATCTGTGTGTCTCAAGAGCGGTTGCCAATCTCGCAACACTTTCCGAGTATTGTCTTCCTTTTGTAAAGGTGGGTGGATTTTTCATACCCTATAAATCAGAGAAGGTAAGTGAGGAGCTTTTGCAGGCACAAAATGCGATAAAGCTTCTCGGGGGTGAGGTACAGGATGTCATTTCTTTTCTTCTTCCTGATTCTGACATCTCTCGGAATTATGTTAAGATTTATAAGAAAAAACCGACGCATGGAAGGTATCCGAGAAAAGCGGGATTGCCTTCTAAGGAACCATTATAAATAATTATTACAGGTTTACATAATTATGAAGAAGAACTCAGCAAAGAAACTAGAGAGCATGTATTACGATCTGCTCGAGGAGCGAAGCAGATTACAGAACGTTCTTGAGAAAAATACAGAGCGCATGAAACAGATCGAGGTTTATCTTCAATCTATCTATGAGAAAGAGGATTCAGACTTTAAGGTATTTTCTCCGAGAAATGTTGAGAGTGTTTTTAAAGAAAGAATCGATCAGAATAAAATTGAAAAGGAAGAGGTTGAAGCTGCTAATAAGGAGCTCTACCGGAAGATTGCTGTTCTGGATTCTTATATCGCTGCACTCGCTGAAGCGCTTCCTCCCACTAAGAAATCGGAAAATACGAATACGGATCAGATTCTGGAAAATTCTATTGTTCAGGGAATCAATGCCTCGGCAAGAATATCTCTGGATGAGCGATTGAATATCCTTTCTATCCAGGAGGAGGAAAGACAACGAATCGCCAGGGATCTTCATGATTCTTCCTTACAGAACCTGACGCATCTTGTTCATAAGATTGAGTTGAGCGGATTGTATATGGATACCGATCCGGTGCGTGCCAAGCTGGAGCTTACGAATATCAGTAAGAGCTTAAAAGCAATTCTTGAGGATATCCGGAATACGATATTTGACATCCGCCCAATGAGCTTTGATGATCTTGGCTTTACGGAGACAATTCAGAAAATGTGCGATTCCTTTAAAGCAAGCTCGGATATGAATGTCATTGCGGATGTGGATGATCTGTCTATTCACAATGATGTCATACTTATGACGATTTACCGTATGCTGCATGAGTGCTGTATGAATGCCGTGAAGCATTCTGAGGGAAGTGAAGTAACCGTTATGGTTCGCAATCTGCCGAGTATGATCAAGCTTATAGTAAAAGACAATGGAAAAGGTTTTATCTTAAGTGATGTGAAGGGCAAGAGAGATCATCATTATGGACTCACGATTCTCAATGAGAGAGTTAAGCTTTTAAACGGAAAGCTAAAGATTGATTCCATACCGGAGGAGGGAACGACAATCATTATTCAGATTCCGCATCCTTCGGAATAAGATTTTGAGGGGGTACCTATGAGTGTTAAAGTGATGATAGCAGATGATCATATGCTTATAAGGGAAGGTATCAGACAGCTGCTTGAGTTTGATGGTTCGATCGATGTAATCGCTGAAGCAGGAGACGGTGAGGAATGTATCAGAATGTTAAGGAAAATACAGCCTGATGTTCTTCTGCTCGATATTAATATGCCAAAGAAAAATGGAATCGAAACACTTCAGGAAATCCATGAGCGTGGAATGAAAATCAAGATACTGATTCTCACGGTTCACAATGAAGTGGAATATCTCATTAAGGCTGTAGATCTGGGTGTGGATGGGTACATTCTGAAGGACTCCGGATCCGAGGAGCTTAAGAAAGCAATTCATGCTGTCATGAGAGGCGAGAGCTATATCCAACCGGAGTTGATACCGGCACTGAATTCCCGGCTCATTCATCGAGATGTTGACAAGGAGAAAATTGCCTCTTTGACCCGCCGCGAGCTTGATGTCTTAATTCAGGTGTCAAACGGCTTATTTAACAAAGAGATTGCAACGAACCTTTCCATCAGTGAGAGAACAGTAAAAAATCATCTGTCGAATATTTTCCGTAAGCTGGATGTAGCTGACCGTACGCAGGCGGCTGTGTTTGCAATAAGAAATAACATTGTATAATCGCAAAGATGTATTTCATATGAAACATTATGATTCCTTTTATCAAAAAATATTTAAAATAGTTTTGCCGATTGTAATTCAGAATCTTCTGAGTGCAGCTGTCAGCTCTACAGATGTCGTCATGTTAAGCTTTGTCGGACAAGCTTCCATTTCGGCTGTCTCTCTTGCTGCAAATTATGCATCGATTCTTTTCATGTTTTTCTATGGACTTGGAACCGGTGCATCACTTTTGTGTGCACAATACTATGGAAAGAAAGATTTTCGAGTAATTCATCTTGTGCAGGGAATTGCTTTGCGTTCTTCTATAGTTATCGGAGGTGTCTTCTCCTTTTTTGCTTTCCTTTTCCCGGATATAATGATGAAGGTTTTCACGAACGATGAGGTTCTAATCGAAATTGGTGCATCTTATCTTCGGTGGATGGGAGTTGCATATCTGTGCTGGAGTATTATTGAAATCTATCTGTCTGTGCTTCGCAGTGTGGGAAGAGTTGCAATCTGTACTGCACTTAACACGTTAGCTATGATCTTGAATATAGTTTTGAACGCTGTTTTTATCTTTGGCTTGTTTGGGACTCCGAAGCTTGGTGCAATGGGAGTTGGTTTTGCTACTGCTATTTCCAGGTTTATTGAGCTTCTCGTTTGCCTGATTGTTTCAGCAAGAAGCAAGGATGTGAAGCTTGATTTCCTAAAGATGTTTGTTCGGAATAAAGTTTTGTCCAAGGACTTTGTCAAGCTCTGTATTCCGGCTCTTATCAATGATGTTACCTGGGGTGTTGCTTTTTCAATGTATTCTGTAATAATTGGACACCTTGGATCGGATGTTGTAGCTGCATATTCTATTGTTGGCGTTGCTCGTAATTTTGGAACGGTTCTTTGTTTCGGACTCGCAAATGCAGGCGGAATACTTCTGGGTAATATCATTGGTTCCGGCGATATGGACAAAGCGCGAGATGGGAGTAAAAAATTAATTAAGCTGACAATTCTTTCTGGCTTGATTGGCGGAGCAATCATACTGATTTCAACACCTATCATATTAAGTGTTGCAGAACTTACAGATATAGCAATGCATTATCTCAAATATATGCTTTTGATTAACTCCTATTATGTTATGGGAGCAGCAGTTAATACAACTATGATCTGTGGAATTTTTCGGGCCGGAGGTGATACTAAATTTGGCATGATATGCGATGTGATTGATATGTGGTGTTATGCGGTTCCTCTTGGATTTTTGGCAGCTTTTGTGTTCAAGCTTCCTGTTATGGTAGTGTACTTTCTTCTTTGTACCGATGAGTTTGTAAAATGGCCATGGGTGATTAGACGATATCGCAGTGAAAAGTGGCTAAACAATATTACAAGAGACGATGTGTTTGAAAAATCACAATAGAATGTTTTATGTTTCACGTGAAACATGCATCTATTTTAATCAGAAAACACAAGATATAGATTTATTATGTTTCACGTGAAACAAAGTGTTGTGTATAAATGCCGTGAAACATTAAAAATCGAGGTGTGAAACAAAAATACTATAGCTTACGATATAGAAAAGTGTTATAATCTTATGAGCAAGAGATATAGAAAGGATAACGCAATGGGACAAATTATTGCAATCGCAAATCAAAAGGGTGGCGTAGGTAAAACTACAACAGCAATCAACTTATCCGCATCCTTGGCTGCGCTTGGCAAGAAGGTACTTGTAATTGATACTGACCCACAGGGAAATACAACGAGTGGATTCGGTGTAGAGAAGAACGACCTTGAGAATACTATCTATGAAATGATTCTGGGAGAGTGTTCTATTCAGGATTGCATGATCAAGAATGTGGTAGAAGGGGTTAGTATTCTTCCGGCAAATGTGAACCTGGCAGCAGCAGAGATTGAGTTAATTGGCGTAGACAAAAAAGATTTTATACTAAAGAATGAGATTGATTATATAAAAGATTCCTATGATTTTATTTTGATTGATTGTCCGCCTTCCTTGAATACCCTGACGATAAATGCAATGACGGCGGCAAACAGCGTATTGGTTCCGATTCAGTGTGAATACTATGCACTGGAGGGACTTAGCCAGTTGATTCATACAATTAATCTGATCAAAGAGCGTCTGAATCCGGATCTGGATATTGACGGCGTGGTATTTACCATGTATGATTCAAGAACAAATCTCTCGATGCAGGTTGTTGAGAATGTAAAGAGTCACCTGAATCAGCATGTCTATGAGACGATGATTCCGAGAAATATCCGCCTCGCGGAGGCACCAAGCTTTGGTCAGCCGATTAATCAGTATGATCCGAAGTCAACCGGTGCAGAGAGCTACATGTCTTTGGCAAAAGAAGTTATCGAGAGAAAACGATAAGGTAATACTAGAAGGGAAGGTATCGGATATGGCTGCTAGAGGTTTAGGAAAAGGGTTGGATTCCCTGATTCCAGTAGTGGAGACACCTGTTTCTACCAAAAAGAAAAAAGAGAATGACATCAATGCTTTGAAGGAAGGGGAAGCGCCGGTAATGGTGAAGATCACCAAGGTGGAGCCGAACAGACAACAGCCTCGAAAGAAGTTTGATGAGGATGCACTCTTAGAGTTAGCAGATTCGATTAAACAATATGGATTATTACAGCCTATTCTGGTACAGGATCGCAAGACCTATTACGAGATTATTGCCGGAGAGCGTCGTTGGCGCGCATCAAAGTTAGCAGGTCTCAAGGAAGTACCTGTTATTATCCGTAATTATTCCGAACAGGAAATTGTCGAGATTTCCTTGATTGAAAATATTCAGCGTGAGGATTTAAACCCGATTGAGGAAGCACAGGCCTATAAGAGACTGTTAACAGAGTTTAATCTGAAGCAGGATGAGGTGGCAGATCGCGTTTCCAAAAGCCGTACTGCTGTCACAAATTCCATGAGATTATTAAAGCTTTGTGATGAAGTGCAGCAGATGGTCATCGAAAATATGATTACCACAGGACATG
>CALZEZ010000102.1 GCA_945643825.1 uncultured Lachnospiraceae bacterium | reverse complement strand
AAAAAATGTAAAGTCTGATGGTAATAGGAAAATACAATAAATACACACAGGAGCTGAACTCGTATCTGGCAGATTACTTTCGAATGCAGCTTTGCTCGTGCAGCCTCGATCTGGTGTGTGGGATGTTAGATAATAAGGAGCCGGATCTGATTCTGATTAATCTCATGGGAATCGGGGAGGACAAGGGAGAGCTCTTTACAACGCTTGCCTTTCAGTATGGCTATATTCCGGTCATATGCGTGGGAACGCTTCATGAGCAGGAGACGCTCAGACCATTTCTGGAAGAGGGCTGTTGTCGGACGTTAACCAGACCAATCAGCAATGCCAATCTGGCAAGACAGATCGCCGCACGCCTCGGGGAGACGATCTCACCAAAGGAGGATGCGTATTCCTCCGCAGGTCTCGGGGATGGACAGTCGCTGCTGCCGAAGAAGAAAATCCTGTTAGTGGATGATAATGCGGTACAGCTTCGGGCCATGCGGGCAAATCTGCAGGATTATTATGACGTATCCATGGCGACCTCTGCGACAGAGGCAATCATTCTGATTGAGAAGGATATGCCGGATCTGATTTTCTTAGATTATGAGATGCCGATTAACGATGGAAGAAAGACGTTAGAGATGATCCGTGACAGAAAGCAGTGGAGAGACATTCCGGTTGTATTTCTCACCGCGGTAAATGACAAGGCACACATTGCTGCCGTACTCAAGATGAATCCGGCAGGGTACCTGCTCAAACCGGCAGATCGCAACCGGGTAATGCAGACCATTCATAAGATACTTGGAGACGAATAAGAGGGCACTGCAGTTCTTGACTTCGACGACTTCATCCTTTATAATATATTTTCGTAGGTTCTATCCGGAGTCGTATCGAAGCGGTCATAACGGGGCGCACTCGAAATGCGTTTGCCCTCCGGGGCACGAGGGTTCGAATCCCTCCGACTCCGCTCACAAGCAATCCATAGGTTTCATGGGTTGCTTTTTTCTTCACTATACATATACATAAAGAGGAAGGCATAATGATTAAATTACCTATCGCATTACTGACAACGTTACTTACGATAACGAATCCGGCTGCAGAGATGCCGCAGCCACTGGTCACGGAACCTATTGTTCAGCTTGAGACTACCTACACCTATGAGGAGATGCTGGTGGATTCGGTTCTGCTGAATCAGGCCTATCCGGAGTTTATCCAGTATGAGCAGATCGGGCAATCTCTTCTGCACCGGCCTATCTTATGTCTGAGATTGGGAAACCCGGATGCCGAGAGGAGAATTCTAGTACAGACCGGTCAGCATGCCAGAGAGTATGTAGCACCACAGGTATGCATGGCATTGGTGGAATACTACGCGTCTGCCTACGCACGCGGGGAAATGCTTGATATGTGCAATGACACCTGCTTCTATATTGTGCCGATGGTGAATCCGGATGGAATCTGTTATGTTCAGCTCGGTATTGATTCGATCCCGGAGACAGAGCCCGAGCTTCGTGCCTTTGTTTTAAGCAGAGGACACCGCATGCTTTGGAAGGCCAATATCCGCGGGATTGATTTGAATCGTCAGTTTGATGCGAGATGGGATACGGTTAATATGTATGGCTACACCGGTCCTGATTTTGAGATGTTTAAGGGCTATGCACCCATGACAGAGCCTGAGGCACAGGCACTCTGTGATTTTGCAACCAATGGGGATTTTGACTGCTTTATCAATTTCCACCAGCAGGGCAACGTAATCTTTAAGGGCAGCTCCATCGGTTTACCGGAGATCAATGCAAAGAGTACGCAGCTTGCCTATGCGATTGCAGCAAGTAATCATTATTATGTACCGGCTCAGACAAACACGATTCCAAGCTATGGAACCTTTGCTGATTATGTTGTTACTGTGCTGGGAAAGCCTTCTGTCACACTGGAATTTGGAAAAAATCTGCCGCCAGCCGGACAGGTGGAGGCGAAGAGCATTTTTGACAGAAATAAAGAGGTATTCGCGATTGTACGAAACAATCTCTAATGGTATACTGGAATTGTGAATGAAAAGCAAGGTACTCTATACAAGAATGCATGGCATCTTGGGAAAGGACAGGTATTAGTATGAAACGAATTGGAATGCTTACAAGTGGCGGTGACTGTCAGGCCTTAAATGCAGCAATGCGCGGCGTGGTTAAGACACTGGCAAATGCAGACGAGGAAGTAGAGATTTACGGATTCTTAGATGGCTACAGGGGACTGATTTATGGTAATTTCAGAATGCTGTCCTCCAGTGATTTTTCGGGGATACTGACAAAGGGCGGCACGATTCTCGGAAGCTCCAGAACCCCTTTTAAATTGATCCGTGAGCCAGATGAAAATGGTGTGGACAAGGTGGAGGCTATGAAGCAGAACTATCATAAGCTGAAGCTGGATTGCCTGGTTATCCTTGGTGGAAATGGAACGCATAAGACTGCCAATCTCCTTCGAGAGGAGGGCTTAAATGTTGTTACCCTTCCCAAAACTATTGACAATGACCTGTGGGGAACCGATATGACCTTCGGTTTTCAGAGCGCAGTGGACATTGCGACAGAGTGTATTGATTGTATTCATACGACAGCATCCTCCCATGGACGTGTATTTATTGTCGAGGTAATGGGGCATAAGGTTGGGTGGCTGACACTCAATGCCGGTATGGCAGGCGGCGCTGATATTATCCTTCTCCCGGAGATTCCCTATGATATCAATAAAGTAGTTGAGGCGATTAAGAAGCGTACCGAGCGCGGCAGCCGCTTTACGATTTTGGCGGTAGCAGAGGGTGCAATTTCTAAAGAGGACGCAAAGCTGTCCAAGAAGGAATATAAGGAGAAGATGAAGAATAATCCTTATCCTTCGGTATCCTATGAGGTAGCAGCCAAGATTCAGAAGCTGACCGGTCAGGAGGTTCGCGTGACGGTTCCCGGTCATACCCAGCGCGGCGGAAGTCCCTGCCCGTACGATCGTGTTTTTGCAAGCCGTCTGGGCGCTGAGGCCGGCAAACTTATTCTGAAAGGGGAATACGGCTTCATGGTAGGCATTAAGAATCGTGAGATCGTCAAGGTTCCGCTTGAGGATGTGGCCGGCAAGCTTAAGATGGTGGATCCGGATGCAACAATTGTAAAAGAGGCGAAGCTTTTAGGAATCAGCTTTGGAGATTAATTCATGTCCTATACAGCGTTATATCGTAAGTTTCGACCTGCCTGCTTTGAGGATGTCAAAGGGCAGGACCATATCGTTACTACCTTAAAAAATCAGATAAATTCCGATCGTATCGGACATGCTTACCTGTTCTGCGGCACACGTGGAACAGGTAAGACCACGATTGCGAAAATTTTTGCCCGCTCCGTGAATTGTGAGCATCCGGTGGACGGAAGTCCCTGCGGAGAATGTCCGACCTGCAAAGCCATTGCAGCGGGCAGCAGTATGAATGTGATTGAGATCGATGCTGCTTCAAACAACGGAGTAGACAGTATTCGTGAGATTGTGGATGAGGTATCCTATTCTCCGGCTGAGGGAAAATATAAGGTTTATATCATCGACGAGGTGCATATGCTTTCTATAGGGGCCTTCAATGCACTGCTAAAGACCCTCGAGGAACCGCCCTCCTATGTGATTTTTATTTTGGCAACAACCGAGGTTCATAAGCTTCCGATCACGATTCTCTCAAGATGCCAGAGATATGATTTTAAACGTATTTCAATCGATACGATTTGTGACAGAATGCGCGAGCTGATGAAGGAAGAGCAGATTCCCGTGGAGGAGCGTGCACTGCGGTATATTGCCAAAACCGCGGACGGCTCGATGCGTGACGCACTGAGTCTTCTGGATCAATGTATCGCTTTTCATTTCGGAGAGGAGCTTACCTACGACATGGCGCTGGATGTTCTCGGTGCCGTGGATACAGAGGTATTTAGCCGGTTGTTTCGTCTGGTGATTGACCATGACGTATCTGGATGCATCCGCCTTCTGGAGGAAATCGTGATGCAGGGACGCGAGCTTATGCAGTTTGTGTCAGAGTTCACCTGGTATCTGCGCAATCTTTTGCTGGTAAACACCTCGGAGAACATGGAGGATGTGATCGACATCTCGACCGAGAACCGTATGCGTCTTATGGAGGAGGCATCACTTGTGGATGCACAGCTTCTGATCCGATACATCCGGGTGTTTTCGGAGCTTTCGGGACAGCTGCGCTATGCGGCTCAGAAGAGAATCCCGATTGAGATTGCCTTGATAAAGTTATGTAAACCCGAGATGGAGGTTGAGACGGATTCGCTGTTAGACCGAATCCGCACGATAGAGGAAAAGCTTGAGAAGGGTGTCGTGATACAGGGGGCATCCGGTCAAACAGCGGATGAGTCTTCACAGAGCATAGAGAAGCCGCCGCTTCCCAAGGCGATTCCCAACGAGATTACGGAGCTGATACGCAACTGGGCAATGATAAAGGGCTCCTGCGATTATCCGATGAAATCCTATCTTGGCAAAGCGGATCTTTCGCTTGCGCCGGATGGCGGACTTCTGATAGTATTAGAGGATGGTGTTGCATCGGATTACTTTATTCAGCATAAGGAGAATCAGGAGACTTTGCAGAACCTGATCGAGAAAACCATTGAACGGCAGGTTTCCGTGCAGTATCAGACAATTGCGCATAAGGAAGATTTTGAAAAGCAGTATGTAGATTTGACGCAGCTTATCCAGATCGATATCGAGGAAGATGAGGATGAGGATGCGCAGGATAAAACAGAACCATTTTAAAGGGAGGAAAAACCATGGCAAAACGTGGAGGATTTCCGGCAGGAGCAATGCCGGGCAATATGAATAATCTGATGAAGCAGGCGCAGAGAATGCAGCGTCAGATGGAGGAGAGCCAGAAGGAGCTCGAGACGAAGGAATTTAGCGCCAAGGCTGGTGGCGGAGCAGTTGAGGTGACTGTGTCCGGAAAGAAAGAGGTGCTCAAGGTGACTCTTGCTGAGGAGGTTGTGGATCCGGATGATATCGAGATGCTGCAGGATCTGATTGTGGCAGCGACCAACGAGGCTCTTCGCATGGCAGACTCTGCCAGTGCAGATATGATGAATAAGATGACAGGCGGCTTAGGAGGCCTTCCGTTTTAATGGAATTATATAGTGGGCACATTAATCGATTAATTGAAGAATTGGCGGCATTGCCGGGAATTGGCAATAAATCCGCACAGAGGCTGGCGTTTCACTTGATTAATATGCCAAAGGATCGGGTGGACAGGCTTGCCGGTGCGATTTTAGATGCGAAGGAGCATGTTCGCTACTGTAGGGAATGCTATACCCTGACTGACCAGGAGGTCTGTCCGGTCTGTGCCAATGCCAGACGCAATAAGAAGCAGATTATGGTGGTGGAGAACTCCAGAGATCTTGCGGCTTACGAGAAGACCGGCAAATACGAGGGAGTCTATCATGTGCTTCATGGTGCGATTTCCCCGATGCTTGGAATCGGACCTGCCGATATCAAGCTCAAGGAGCTGGTCAATCGCCTCCGGGATGATGTTGAGGAGGTTATTATCGCCACAAACTCCAGCTTGGAGGGAGAGACGACAGCGATGTACATCAGCAAGCTGATCAAACCCTCCGGCGTGAAGGTGACCAGAATAGCAAGCGGTGTTCCGGTTGGCGGAGATCTGGAATACATAGACGAAGTAACATTGTTACGTGCTTTAGAGGGGCGTATAGAACTATAGAAAAGGGAGGAACGATTACAATGGGAATGACAAAACAGGCTTTTGGAAAAACAAAGGATGGAAAACA
>CALZEZ010000101.1 GCA_945643825.1 uncultured Lachnospiraceae bacterium | reverse complement strand
CTCCATACCTCAGTCATCCTCCCCAATCGCATTTTTGAACATTTTCCAACATGATTTTACCATCTGTTGCACAATTCTACAAGTAAATTTTAAACAGTATTTTCCGTATTGTCAGAAGCTTTCCGACAAACAAAGCTTTCCATATCCCACCCTTGCATTTGGATAGTATGACACTCCTCTAAGCGGTTTTGCTCCCTTTCGCAGATATGCCTTCAGCTTTTCTCCGTATAAATACGGATCATTTCCCTTTACAATCCCCCACTCCATCAGAATTGCAGTCGCGCCGGTTACAATTGGTGTGGCATAGGAAGTTCCGCTCACATATTCTACACCATCCAAAACCCTTGCTGCCAAAATGTCAACCCCAGGAGCTACTAAATCCGGCTTCACAAGCTGTCCCGACTCAATAAAGGCTTCCTCTGTTCTACTGCCATTGAGAGTTCCTTCATCCGGATAACCTCTCCCGGAAAAATCCGCATATGCATCAAAGTTGCTGTTATATGCGCCAACCGTAATCACCTTTGCCGCGGTCGACGGAATCGTAAGTGTTGTCTGGGGAACCGGTGAATAGAAGCGTGTTTCTCTGCTCAGAATCTGCTCGCTGGGCAGATACATTAAAAACCTTCCACTCACAATTTCTACTCCGGTTATCAGATAGCGCCACACTCCCGGTGTTACATATTCTCCCGGTTCATTCAACCATTCAAAATAGATTTCCTGATTCACAGAATATGGATTCGGCTCTCCAACATAGCATAAAACCTGCTGCCCGGCAAAATCTAAAATCACTTTTCCGGGATTCTCCAATACAATCTGTCTTCTCTCACCACCCGGGGCAATCAGTACAAGCTCCATGGTGTCCACATAATTCTTCCAGAGCTGCACACTAAAAGAGCTTTGGAAGCTTCCTACCGCCAACTCAACATTTTTTGTCTCATTTGTCCTGATTGCTCCCGATGTATGTCCCGCTGCCGCCCCTTCATTTCCACTGCCGACACACACTGCCATCCTTCCTGTCTCAGCAATATTATCAAGAAATCTTTCCAGAATTGATGTTCCGTCATGGGAGCCATATGTATTGCCGAAGCTCAAATTGATCGCCACCGGCATGGAAAGCATCATCGCCTTGTTTGTCACATAGGTCAATGCACGCATAAGCTCAGTCGTTCTCGGGAAAGAACCTTGGCCGGAGTTGCCGAGTTTTACAACGAGAAGCTCGCTCGCCGGTGCAGCCCCGACAAGCTGTATCCCCGGATCGTTTCCGGCTGCAATGGATGCAACTGCAGTACCATGTCCCGAAACGTCCCTGGTTCTTAATCTTACCCCTGACATAAGTGCTTCATCAATCTCCTCTCTGTCATATTCCACACCCATAGCAAAACCCTGTGGCGTTTTCTCCCCCTGCTGCGGCACTAGCGACTGATCCCATATATACCGGATTCTGGTAGTTCCATCCTCTTTCCGGAAGCAGGGAAGGGTGTAATCAATGCCCGAATCAATCACTGCGAGAAGCACCCCCGCCCCGGTCAGATTCTGTCTGACAACCTTCCCGGCAAAGCAGGATGCCTCCTTTGCCTGTGAAACCGAATAAAATAATCGTCTCGGCATCTCCACATATTCCACCTCCGGTATACCGACAAACTCCTGAATCAGATCCTCCTGTATTGTCACAATTGCATATCCTGCTATCAGCGGCTCAATCACTATTCCCGATCGCTCATATTGCAGGAGGTCTCCATTGTATTTTACAATCAATTCCCATGTTCCGGTTTGAGCCTGAAAAGCTGAATTAATCTCTCCCGAAAGACCTCTCTGTTCCTCACTCATGGATAGACCAAGATTTAATACGCTCTCTAATTTCTGAGAAACCATTTATACGCTCCCACGCCAATCTTACAATATAATATACAATATAATATGCACAATTTACTCTTGACGCACATTACCATGCGTGCTTAAAATATAGGGTAATGAAAAAGCTGCAAAGCAGAATGGAGGACATCATGGAGAAGAAAGACATTGACTGGGGTAACCTGGGTTTTGGTTATGTTCCCACGGACAAACGTTTCGTTGCAAATTATAAAGATGGAGCTTGGGATGAGGGTGCGCTCGTCTCTGATTCTACGATCACTATCAGTGAGTGTGCCGGCGTGTTACAGTACGCACAGACCTGTTTTGAGGGCTTAAAGGCTTACACTACGGAAGATGGTCATATTGTTACCTTCCGCCCAGATTTAAATGCAGAGCGTATGATCGATTCCTGCAAGAGATTACAGATGCCTGTATTCCCGAAGGAAAAATTTATAGAAGCTGTTGAACAGGTTGTAGCGGCGAATGCTGCTTACGTTCCTCCTTATGGCTCCGGTGCCACTCTCTACATTCGTCCTTTCATGTTCGGAAGCGGACCGGTAATCGGAGTTAAGCCCGCTACAGAATATCAGTTCCGCATGTTCACAACTCCCGTTGGTCCCTATTTTAAGGGCGGTGCAAAACCGATTACTATCCGCGTTTCTGATTTTGACCGCGCAGCACCGCACGGAACCGGACACATCAAGGCTGGTCTGAACTATGCAATGAGTCTCTATGCCATTGTTGACGCTCATGAACAGGGCTTTGATGAGAATATGTATCTGGATGCAGCGACCCGTACTTATGTAGAGGAAACCGGTGGCGCAAACTTCCTGTTTGTTACAAAGGACGGCAAGGTTGTAACTCCTAAGTCTGACAGTATTCTGCCATCTATCACACGTCGTTCCCTGATGATTGTTGCTAAGGAATATCTTGGTTTAGAGGTTGAAGAGAGACCTGTTCCGTTTGCAGAAGTTGCAGAGTTTGCAGAGTGCGGTCTGTGCGGAACAGCTGCTGTTATCTCTCCCGTAGGAAAAATTGTAGACCACGGCAAAGAGATCTGCCTGCCAAGTGGAATGGACGAGATGGGACCTATTACGAAAAAGCTTTATGACACGCTCACCGGTATTCAGATGGGGCGTATCGAGGCTCCAAAGGGATGGATTCACACAATTCTATAGTAAGCATTTTAAACGGGGCTGCTAAAACAGCCCCGTTCTTTTTTTGTTTTAATAAAATTCCTTCAACATCCGGATCAGATACCAGGTATCCTTTGTTCCGGCAGTCTCACACGCCGAATGCATCGCCAGCTGAGGAAGTCCGATATCCACTGTATTTACCGAGAGCTGCGTTGTCGAAATATTTCCGAGCGTAGACCCGCCCGCAATATCCGAGCGATTATGATAGGTCTGCAGCGGCACTCCAGCCCTCTTACATATGTCTTTCAAATAGGCTCCGGAAAAGGCATCACTGGTGTATCTCTGTTCTCCGTGGTATTTTACCACGATACCACCGTTTAGCACCGGTCGATTGGTCGGATCTGTCTTTTCAGGGTGATTCGGATGAACAGCATGCGCATTGTCTGCCGAAATAAAGAAGCTTTTCGCCATCCATTTGAGAAATTCACTCTCTGTAATACCAAGACATGCTGCTATCCGGCGTAGCGTATCCTTTAAAAAAGTGGATGCCGCTCCCTGCTTTGTTCCACTGCCCACTTCTTCATTATCAAAAACCGCCAGCAGATCAATATACTGCTTCGGTTTTGCAGACAAAATAGCTTTTAATGCACCAAACACGCATTGCAGATCATCCAGTCTTGGCGAAGCAATATATTCGTTCTCCAGTCCAAGAAAAGCTCCTTTTTGTCTTGTGTAAAGGTAAAGCTCACTTCCTAAAATATTTTCCTCACTTACGCCTGCACGCTCTGCAATCCCTGCTTGCAACCCGCCCTGGCATTTTGTCTCTGAGAAAAGCGGAAGCATATCTACCTGTGTGTTATACTCGACCCCCTTATTGATCTCACGATTCATATGAATGGCAAGATTGGGAATTATACAAAGATCCCTGTCAAAATTAACCAGCTTTGTTTCAAGATTCCCTGTACTGTCATTTTTCACAACAACACGCCCAGCAATCGAAAGCGGACGATCTAACCACGTCGACAGAATCATTCCACCATATTTCTCTACATTCAATCGCAAATAACAATTCTCTGCAGACATCTCCGGATGATCTTTTAGTTTGAAACAGGGAGAATCACTATGTGCAGCCACCGCATGAACCCCCTTTATCTCCTTCTCGGGAAGAATAAATGCCATAAGTGCCGAGTCATTGCGCGTCACGACATATTTTCCACCCGGCTTTATCTCCCAATCCTTTGATTCCTCTAACCGCTCAAAGCCAGCCACCGTAAGCTGTCTGACACACTCAGAAACGGAGTGAAAGCTCGTCGGTGATTTCTCGATAAAGGAAAACAACTCCTTCGCTGTATCCATATACTTCTTATTCATACAATTCTTCGCCGTCCCCTCTAGCTGATTTCTCTCATCCGTTTGACACGTTCCAGATATCTGTCTATTTTTTCTCGTTTCTCGCCCTCACACAGCTTTCCGGAATCATAGTAGACAGTCCTTCCCTCTCCTGTGCTTTCAATTTGTGTGCCAAGCTTACGGATCAATTGAGAAATTGTGCCTGCATTGCCATCTACAAGTGCCATCTGTTCCGGAAGAATATCCCGGAAAGAATCCTTAAAGTAATTAAAATGCGTGCATCCAAGCACGAGCGAGGAATACGCGGTTAAATCTCTATCCTGTAATGTCTCCTGTAAATATGGCACAACAGTCTCTTTATCAAACTGTTCTCTTTCCGCAAAATGAACCAGTCCGGGAAGTGCGACAAGATCTACCAGATGGTGCTTATCGACTCTGTCTACCAGAAGCTTCATCTTGTCCCCTCTCACAGTAATCGGAGTTGCTGTTACAAGAACCTTTTTATCTCCATATAAATCAAGTGCTTTTTTTACCGCAGGCTCCATTCCGATTATCGGCAAGGTATACTGCTCCCGTAATGATGCCACCGCCACGCTGGTGGCTGTATTGCATGCAATCACGATTGCATCCACGTTCTGATTTATCAAAAAGTCTACGACCTGCTGTACATATTCCAGAAGCTGCTCCTGGCTTTTCTCTCCATAAGGGACATGCACCCTGTCAGCATAATAGATAAAATCCTGTCCGGGCAGACGCTGCATCGCTTCGTAAAGCACCGACAGACCTCCAAAGCCGGAATCAAACACTCCGATTCTGCTCAAATCACTCACCTCAATTTTAAAACAAGCCAGACCAAAGGTCAGTATGTTGACTTGCTACGATACACACTTGCTACTCCCTCATGTTTACTCGTTCATCTTCGCCAGCTTCGCTGCCTGGTCGGCTGCAATACAGGCATCGATAATCTCCTGAATGTCTCCATTCATGATCTTATCAAGCTTATAAAGGGTAAGTCCGATTCGATGATCCGTTACTCGCCCCTGTGGGAAATTGTAGGTGCGAATCTTCTCGGATCGATCTCCGGTTCCAATCTGGCTACGTCGCATCTCAGCCTCTGCATCGTGCCGCTGTTGCTGCTCGATGTCATACAGCTTTGCTTTCAACAGCGCAAACGCCTTTGCCTTATTCTGGATCTGAGACTTCTCGGTCTGACTGTAAACTACAATACCGGTCGGATAATGCGTCAGGCGCACTGCCGAGTCTGTCGTATTGACACACTGTCCTCCATTACCGGATGCACGCATGACATCAATTCTGATATCCTTCTCATCAATGACAATATCAATATCCTCATCTACCTCCGGCATAACCGCTACCGAAATAGTCGAGGTATGGATACGTCCGCCAGATTCCGTCTCCGGTACACGCTGTACTCGATGTACACCGCTTTCGTATTTCATACG
>CALZEZ010000100.1 GCA_945643825.1 uncultured Lachnospiraceae bacterium | reverse complement strand
CATAACCGAAGATCCCATAATGAGAAAGGACAGTCTGACAGCCATCATAATAGCAAGTCGCAATCCTTCCTTTGTAATCGTAAGCTTCCAGAACTGCACAAGCACCTCGCCGGGTGTCAGGAACAGATTACATATCACTGTTATCATCAGGATAAATACTATGGCCTTCATTCCCTTGACCATAAACCGAAACGGCACCTTGGAAAGCTTAATCACGCCCAGCAAAAAAAGAAACGCCACAGCATATCCTGTAAAATACTTCACTGTAAACAGGGAAATAATAAAGAAGATGGTTCCCACCAGCTTTACTCTGGCATCCAGTCTGTGAATAACAGATTCTGCCTGATAAAACTGTCCCAGCGTAATATCTCTGATCATCGCACCGGTCCTCCTTCTGTGGAGGTATGTCCACTTCTTCCAAATACCCTCAGGATCTCTTCTGTTGCCTCGGCAATCGTAGTTGCATCTGTACGAACATCAAAGCCCTCTTTTTGCAGTGTATGCATCAAATAACTAACCTGTGGTGCTGCGAGTCCCATAGCCTCCAGCTCCTCTACATGAGAAAAGACGGTCTTAGGAACATCATCAAACACCTTTCTTCCATGATTCATCACCACAATACGATCCACATATTCCGCAACATCATCCATATTGTGAGAAACCAGAATAATCGTCATTCCTGTCTTCTCACGAAGCGAAGCAATCAATCCGAGAATCTCGTCCCGCCCTTTAGGGTCGAGCCCGGCTGTCGGTTCATCCAAAATCAAAACCTCCGGTTTCATCGCAAGCACACCGGCGATTGCAACTCTCCTTTTTTGTCCACCCGACAAATCAAAGGGACTCTGATAGAAATATTCATCCTCGAGACCGACCTGCTTTAGCGCCTCAAAGGCTCGCAGTTGTACTTCCTTTTCCTCTAGTCCCAGATTTTTAGGTCCAAAGCATACATCTGTGAAAACATCGATTTCAAACAACTGATGCTCCGGATACTGGAAAACAAGTCCAACCTTACTGCGCAGTTCCTTCTTATTATAATCGGAATCATCTATATCCTTACCATCGAAATATATGTGTCCCTCGGTTGCCTTCATCAGGCCATTTAAGTGCTGTACCAGGGTAGATTTTCCGGAACCGGTGTGTCCGATCAAACCGATAAACTCGCCATCCCGGATCACGAGATTCACATCATCCAACGCCTTTACCGCCATATTGGTGTCAGCCTCATAGATATGACTGACATGATCAACTATTATGGACATTCTGTTACCCTCTTTAGCTCCGTTACAAATTCCTCTGTCGTCAGAATCCCCTTTGGCAAGGGTATTCCCTGTAAACGCAAATTATGCGCCAAAAGTGTCACCTGTGGGACATCCAGACGCAATTCCTTGAGCCGCTCCACCTGTGAAAAAATCTCCTTCGGAGTTCCTTCCATTGCAATGTGTCCCTTGTCCATGACAAACACGCGGTCTGCATGAATAATCTCTTCCATATAATGCGTAATCAGAATCACCGTAATCTTTTCCACATCGTTTAGCGCCCTCACAGCCCGTATTACTTCCTTACGCCCATTCGGATCAAGCATTGCCGTTGGTTCATCCAAAACGATACATTTGGGATGCATGGCAATGACACCGGCTATGGATACACGCTGCTTTTGCCCACCGGACAGCTTATTTGGAGAGAATTTGCGAAATTCATACATGCCGACTGCCTTCAGGCTTTCCTCCACACGCTCCCAGATCTCTTTCGTCGGAACACCCAGGTTCTCGGGTCCAAAGCCGACATCCTCCTCCACGACCTGACCAATAATCTGGTTGTCCGGGTTCTGGAACACCATTCCGGCGGTCTGCCTGACATCCCACAGATTCTCCTCCTTAGTTGTATCCATCCCATCTACCCAGATTGTTCCCTCTGTTGGAAACAAAATAGCATTCATGTGCTTGGCCAATGTAGATTTCCCGGAGCCATTATGTCCCAAAATGGCAATGAACTGCCCCTGCTCAATATCTAAATCCACACCGTCCACTGCTGTGGTAATTCCTTCGACATTGCCATCCTCATCACGCCTGATATATTCAAATGATAATTTCTTTGTCCTGATGATGCCCATTTATCCACATCCTTGTATAATATCTGTTCTATTTTAATTTATATATGATATACTGTCAATCAAAGAAACCGAAGGGGGATTTCATGATGAACAAAAAAACAGGGAAAGCGATCTTAATCATCCTGCTATTAATTCTCATAAGCACCTTTGCATCCAGAACGCTTGGCCGATCGGAATCTATCGCAGACTACGCAGAAAGGAATCGTGTAGCGCAACAAAATCAGCCTTAAAAAATAGGGTTCATAACCGAAGCTATGAACCCTAAATTCTTTGCTCTTATACTAACTCAAGTACAACTTCCATTGCGCCGTCACCCTTACGCTGACCGATCTTGATGATTCTCGTGTAACCACCATTACGGCTTGTGTATTTCGGTGCAATCTCATCAAATAACTTTGCAACAAGATCCACTTCCTTGGTGTTTCTCTTCTTGCCGGCATTCGTGGTAGGAACCTCAGTTACCGGGTAGAGAACAGCAAGCATTTTTCTTCTTGCATGTAATCTGGAAGGAAGGTCTTTCTTAATCTCCTTCTCGACTTCGTCGAAAACAGTAACCTTCTTGCCATCAACAACTTCCTTCACTCTCTTACCGTCTTTGTCCTTGCGGGCAACCTTTGCGGTTACTTTTACGGTCTCGAAATTGTCCTTTTCCTTAACAGCCAGTGCTACAAGTCCATCCGCGATCTTCTGAACTTCCTTTGCTCTTGCCTCAGTTGTGATGATTCTTCCGTTATTAATCAGAGCGGTAACCTGATTTCTAAGCAGGGCCTTTCTCTGACTGGATGTTTTACCAAGTTTTCTGTACTTTGCCATTGTTATTACTCCTTTCATTTTGGAATGCCATCCGGCCACGCTCTTTGGTCTTACTTACCGAATGGTGTTTCTATGTTCCTCATGAGTCCACCGATATGCGCTCGTCGGTCTTACCACATCAGCTTATCACATTAAATCCGGCTTATTCCTCGGAAGGATTAAGCTGCAGACCTAATTCTTTTAATTTTGCTAACACTTCCTCTAAAGACTTACGACCAAGGTTACGCACCTTCATCATATCCTCTGAGGTTCTATTCGTCAGCTCCTCAACAGTATTGATACCAGCTCTCTTCAGGCAGTTGTAGGAACGAACAGAAAGCTCTAACTCATCAACACTCATCTCGAGAACTTTTTCCTTCTCGTCTGCGATTGGCTCGGACATAACCTCTGCATTCTTCGCATTCTCTGACAAATTGATGAACAGACTTAAATGCTCACTCAGCACCTTGGCTGCAAGGCTCACTGCCTCATCAGGTACCAGAGTACCATTGGTATAAATATCTAATGTCAGCTTGTCAAAATCTGTAATCTGTCCAACACGAGTGTTCTCAACAGTTACATTGACGCGCTCAACCGGAGTATAGATAGAATCAATTGCAATAACACCAATTGGCAGATCCTCGTGCTTATTTTTATCTGCACTAACATAACCTCTGCCCTTTGTGATGGTAAGCTCCATGTAGAGCTTGGAATCACTTCCACCACTCAGTGTAGCAATGATCTGGTTGGGATTGAGAATCTCAATATCCTGGTCAACCTGGATATCTGAGGCTCTTACAACACCCTCACCCTCAAACTCGATATAAGCAGTTTTCGGTTCATTGGACTCGCTATTATTTCTGATAGCAAGGCTTTTGATATTCATAATAATCTCTGTAACGTCTTCTTTGACGCCAGGGATGGAGCTAAACTCATGCAGAACACCTTCAATCTTCACCTGGCTCACTGCAGCGCCGGGTAAGGATGAAAGCATGATACGTCTTAAAGAGTTACCAAGTGTAATACCATAGCCTCTCTCAAGCGGTTCGACTACGAATTTGCCGTACTTCTTATCTTCTGAGATCTCAACAACCTCAATATTCGGTCTTTCAAAATCAAACACTGCAAATACCCTCCTTTACTTATTATGATCACAGCCGGATTTTACTTCGAATACAACTCGACGATAAGCATCTCATCAACCGGAACATCGATCATCTCTCTGGAAGGAAGGGACTTAACAGTTCCTTTTAAAGCGTCCTTATCAACGTCTACCCATTCCGGAGTCAGTCTGCCGCCAGTAACTTCCATGATGTCCTTATATCTCTGTAAGGATTTGGATTTCTCTCTTACTTCGATTACATCTCCAGCCTTTACAATGTATGAAGGAATATTGACTGCCTTTCCATTTACAAGGAAATGCTTGTGATCAACAACCTGTCTTGCTTCTCTACGGGTTCTTGCAAATCCCATACGGAAAACAACATTATCCAGTCTGCTCTCTAAGAGAACCATAAGGTTTTCACCAGTCTGACCTTTCATACGGTCTGCTCTCTCGTAATAGTTACGGAAAGGTTTCTCTAATACACCATAGATGAATTTCGCTTTCTGCTTCTCTCTTAACTGAAGACCATACTCGCTCATCTTCTTACCAGCTCTTGCACTGGTACGATTAGATTTCTTGTCATATCCTAAGAAGCTGGGCTCTAACCCAAGGGAACGACATCTTTTTAATACAGGAACTTTGTTAACTGCCATTTTACTATTTTTCCTTTCTTATTGTTTACAGCGCTGCTGCGCCTTCTTCCAACTCTCTTGACAAAACTAAAAACTATACACGACGACGCTTAGGCGGACGGCAACCATTGTGAGGAACCGGAGTTACATCACGAATACTGGTTACTTCTATTCCGCATGCAGAAAGTGCACGGATTGCTGCTTCACGACCGGAACCGGGTCCTTTAACCATAACATCTACAGTCTTTAAGCCGTGAGGAAGAGCTGCCTTTGCTGCTGTCTCAGCTGCCATCTGTGCTGCGTACGGAGTAGATTTCTTTGAACCTCTAAATCCCAGACCACCTGCACTTGCCCAGCTCAATGCGTTACCAGCGTTATCTGTTAAGGTAACAATGGTATTATTGAAAGAAGACTGGATATGTGCCTGTCCGTGTTCAACGTTTTTCTTTACACGCTTTTTTGTTACTTTTTTTGCTGCAACTTTAGCCATTTTAAACTAACCTACCTCTCATACTAATGAAAATTATTTCTTCTTGTTTGCCACTGTACGCTTCGGTCCCTTACGGGTTCTTGCGTTTGTCTTCGTCTTCTGTCCACGAACCGGAAGACCCTTTCTGTGACGGATACCACGATAGCAACCGATCTCCTGAAGAGTTTTGATGTTCATAGCAACTTCTCTTCTAAGATCACCTTCTACCATGTAATCCCTGTCGATGACTTCACTCAGTCTTTTTACCTCGTCATCGGTCAATTCTCTGCAACGGGTATCAGGATTAACCTGTGCTGCAGCTAAGATCTTGCCTGCACTTACTCTACCAATTCCATAGATGTAAGTAAGACCGATCTCTACACGTTTCTCTCTAGGTAAGTCTACACCTGCGATACGAGCCATTTTTTAATTCCTCCATTTTTAAGTGCATTGCACTTGTTTTGGTGTGCCGGTCATTTAGCACACATGTTACTAATTGATTGAGCTTCTGATTGCATTACCAATCTCTGCCAACCGGAAGAATCCGGTCTTTCCGCTACACGGTATCAAGAAGTAATCACCTCATGGCTCTCCAGGCAAATTATTATATCAAAACACAGCATGTATGCTGTGAAATAGTTTCCAATAATAACATGACGGGATGCCAGGCACGGTAATTAACCCTGAACCTGTTTGTGCTTCGGATTCTCGCAGATAATGCGGATCTTGCCTTTTCTCTTAATAACTTTGCATTTTTCGCAAATTGGTTTTACTGATGATCTAACCTTCATGTTAAACCCTCCTTTCA
>CALZEZ010000099.1 GCA_945643825.1 uncultured Lachnospiraceae bacterium | reverse complement strand
GGGTTCTTTCGTAACGTTCCTCATCGAATTCTGTTAACAGCATATCATACACCTCGCTTCGCTGTTTGGACAAAAATCCTGCTCCTTTTCCTGTCCAAATTCTATTTGTTTTTACTCATGTTACCTTAATTATATGGGATTTTTCTGCTTTTCACAACCGGGAAGCATAGAAGGGATTTTCACTTTGAGAAGCCCACATAGATGCATCTTGATTCTGACTAAAAGATATGACAAAATAATACTATACTAGGAATTGAGGCGATTGAATATGAATATATTATTTTCCACTAACTCTGCTTTTATCATTCCGACATCTGTCATGCTGTATTCGGCATGTGTCTGTCACCCTGATACTCCGATTGACTTTTATTTGGCATACCACAATCTTACGGCAAAGGATATCGATCGGCTAAATACCATTGTTACAAGCTTTCCTGAAAAAAGAATGATTCTGCTGGATGTCGGTGACGAATTTGAGAAAACCGTGAAAGCCAAGGAGCAGTATTCCCATGAAACATATTATCGCATACTGGCAGTGAATCTGCTTCCCGATTCTGTCCACCGCATACTCTATCTTGATGGCGATATGCTCATCCGGAAAAACTTACAGGAGCTATATGATACAGTGCTTGATGCCACCTGTCCTTTTGTTGTCTGCGAGGATATCCATCTTGATATCAGAGATTATCAATATATCAAGGATGGAATCCATATGCCAAGAACAAGCCGCTATTTCAATGCCGGTATGCTACTTATGAACATTGATTATCTACGTCAGATGCGCAGTACCGGATACATTATAGATGCCTTTGTCAGAGAAGCCGGAATCTATACCTGTCCGGATCAGGATATTCTCAACATTTTGTACGCCGATAAGGTTAAATTTGTTCCGTGGACACTGTACAACCTTCCTCCCATGCATTGGAATCTTGATGTCAATGAATTACTCCTTGGAAGAATAAAATATGCATCCTATCCGGAGCTTTTCAATCAACCAAAGGAGTATATAAATGTAACCGAACAGCTAAAAAAACATGCATATATCATACATTACTTGGGGAATCTGCTCAAACCATGGAAATACAGAAATGGTGTTTTCTATGAAGATCTGGCACTCTATTCCGATTTATGGTTTGACTGTGAAAAGGAAATGTATCAGCAGATTCCCACTCTTGAGCATCTCATATAGAAAAAATTACTGCTCCTCATCAACCAGTGCACGTAATCTCTTTGGACTCTCGTCCAGAGCCGCCTTCTGTTGCCACTTCAGGTGTTCATCGGCAACTGCGGTATCCTGTAGGCAGCACTTTACTGTGTGAATCATATTCTCATAGTCTGCTGCCCAGAAAATATGCTCATCCGCAATCAGATCACGATTATGAACCGTCTGCTCAAAAGCAAAAATGATGTGATTAAACAGGAATGCTTCGCTGACAGCGGAAACAATTTCGTTCTGATAATTCACGTCGAAGTAATAATCACATTCCTCAAACAGTTCATCCAGAACACTTTCTTTTACGCCCGGATAAAGCTGGACATTCTCATAGGTCGCAAAGGACATCAGTTTGGAGGACATCTCGGTAAGGGCGGCTATATGGAATTTCATTTCCGGCAAGCCCTCCACTAATTCGGTCAGCTTCTCAATCTGATCCGAATTGGTGCAGATAAGCGCTACCGGTCGGTTTTCATTGTCTTTCTGATAAGGATAAACATAGCCAAGCTTGTCTACCATCTGCGGATTGGCTCCGAGCGCAAGCAGCTGATCGTAGGAATGTCTCTTTTGTACCAGTACCTTCTCTGTACGTGTCGCATCCCCGTCCAAAATCATCTGCATGTTACCGGGAATATCCGGTCTGCGGGATTCCTGCCAAAACAAAATATCTCTCCCACCGTTTTGCGGCATCTTCTGTGAAACAAAAAACGGATAGGACAGGGAATTAAAGAAGATCCTACAATTTTCTATCTGCTGTTTCCTGAAAAAATCAATCACAAAATCCGTCTTTGAGCGGAAAATCCGTCTTGTTCCTTCGTCTTCAAGGATAATCGCACCTGTGACATAGTTCTCAACAATCACTTCTTTTCCATCTGCTGAGAAATAGGATTTTTGAATCCGTTTCCCATTTCTATCCAGCGTAGTTCTGGCATAGCAGGCTCCGTACTGATTGTAATGATCCAAAGAACGTGCAACGCCTTTGTCATCTAACCACTCTACCGTTCTGACAAGTCGTTTATGTAATGGCTCAATGTAATAGATATGTCCGGTCTCATGATTTAAATTATGAATCTTTCCACTCCTGTTATCTGCAGAAATCTCCCAATAATCCGGAACAGTAATCTGATTAAAATATAAAGGCTTTCCAGGCAATCCGGCTACCTCTTTATAATCCCCCAGATAATAGCCATAGACAGAAATTACATTTTCCGGGAGAAAACCATTGTCCTCGATAACAATTACAGGGAAATCCAAGTCTGCCATCAAAAAAGAGGTGTGCAGGTTCTGGCTCTCAATCCCATAATCATCAAACAGTAAAACGATGTCGTTCATCCCACAACCTCCTTCCATTTCTTTTCAATCTCACTCGTCAGATATCTCGACGCAATCTCATAGGAATGCTTATGGCAGGCTTCGAGATCATCCTGTGTTAACAGTCTAGTCATAGCATCCGCCAACAGCTGTATCTTCTCTCTTTGCTCCATTTTGTCATTGATTGGAAGCTTATAGCCATTTTGTCCGTCGTCGATAAAGGTTTGATTTCCATAGCGAACATCAAAGCCGACAATCGGAAGTCCTCCGCCCACTGCTTCTAATAAAGTAAGTCCGAATCCCTCACTCGTAGAACCGGCAAAATATGCCTCATAATTCTGATACACCTCATCGAGCTTCTGCTGTCCGCAGAGCTTCACATAATCCCGGCATTGCAGCTTATCTATCAGTTTGTGAAGCTTTTCCTCCTCGCCGCCTTTTCCATAGATATCAAGCGTTACGTCAGGAACTACCTCATGTACCTTGACAACTGCCTCAACAAGCCAGTCAACATGCTTCTCTGTCGCCAGCCGGGATGCGGTAATCAAGGCATGCTTTTTTCTTGGTTTCTCGGGGTAATGCAACGATGCCAGGCTGCCCACCGGTATCGTGATGACATTCGGAACTGTACCAACATAATGTGAAAACTGCTGTCGAATCAGCTCAGACTGCGCCTCGGTTGCACACACATAGAAGGAAATGTGCTTATGCTGTGCAAACGCATATTCATAATAATTATTCCAGAGAATATACTGCTCATCCGTGCTTCCCTCACTGAAATGGTCCGCATGAACGACAATTCCAACCCGCGCTTTTCCTACATTTTGAAGAATCGATTGTCCGACTCCGGTTGTCCGGTCAATGATCATCACATCGTCTTGCGTCAGCTTCAGGCGTTCTACCATATAGCCAACCAGTTCCTCCTTGGAAAACAGAATCCGATCCGGGAACCGGTACATGACCCGATCCTCACCATCGATAATCTCCTCATATGCGAGCGAACCATTCTCATTAAAGAAGCGTCTCGCGTATAGATGTGCAGCATTTTCAAGCGGTGCATAATACTCGGAGAAAAGCTTACAATGATTAAAGAAATCCTTACGGATCAGACAGCCTCCGGAGACAATCTCCACACGATGCACCAGATCGCTTTCCTCATCCTGCATATAACAGGTATAGAAGTTCCCCTGTCCCTTAAAGGTATACCGCGCTTTTTTACCTTCTCTTTCAAAGGTATACTCCTCATCCTGAAAGGTTTTCTCCAGCTCCTGCAGCGTATAGGTCAACGGTGAAACCTTATTATCGGTAAAAAAAGAATACAGCCAGATTACCTCTTCATCCCAAAATCCAATATTTTCCGTCAGAATCTGAATATTATCCTGACTGATCATATCGGTAAAAATAAACCGTGCCTCGGCTCCGATGTTGCGGAACATTCTGGCTCTATATATCTGTGCGTATTCGACTCCGCTCGATGCCCAGCCGATTCCCAGATTGAAATTATAAATCATATATTCCCTTTCTTATGGCAAAATCATATGGATCTCGCCCTCTTCGTCCACATATACATTGCTTAACAGTACATTTCTCATAATCTGGCGTTGGATAATCTCTTCCATTTTCAAAAAAGCATCCAGTGCATCCTTCTGATATTCACTCAGGAGGTTACGCTGTGCCGAGGTTCTCCCGGAAATGGCCGCCTGCAGCTGCTGCAGATAATCCACCTGCTCAATCCAGGCATCGTCTATTGCCTGTAAGGCTGCCTTTCTAAGAAAGTCCTTCATCTGTCGATCACTGCCAAGCTTTTTGCGCTGCTCGAGCAGTCCTCTTTTGACTCTGCTTAATAAATAACTCTCCACGAGCTTCTTTTCCTGTCTGCCTCTGGACTGACCCGGCGAAAAGATATTCAGATGGTAGGAAATATTATCCAGAGAATAACGAATGATATCCTCTTTTGAAATATTCTTCCTCGAACCCAGAAACCGACCGATGTTTTTCGCGGCAAGCTGCATAACAGCGCTCTCATCAAGCGGCGCCCCGTCTAGCAGACTGTCTCTCGTAGCATAAATCAACTCACGCTGTCTGCGCATAACCTGATCATAGTCTGCGGCCTGCTGTCTCGACTGAACAGCCCTTTCCTCCTCGACCCTCTGTGAACGGTTAATAATATACCGCAGATGGCTCTCTCGTATGCTACGATTTCCTTCTGCATATTTTGCAACCTTCTTAGGATCCGACTGAACAACAATCTCATCCTCCAGAGAGACGAAGAATTGACTGCTGCCTGGATCTCCCTGCCTGCCTGCTCTACCCCTCGCCTGACGCTCTAATCTCGTATTGGCAAGACGTCCAATTCCTATGACAACCAGTCCCCCAAGCTCCCGAACCCCCGGTCCAAGCTTGATGTCCGTACCGCGCCCTGCCATGGAGGTCGCAACCGTGACTGCTCCCTTTTGACCTGCCTCCTTAATAATATCCGCTTCCCAAAAGGCATTGTTTGCATTTAAAACACTATGTGGAATTCGCTCCTCCACCAGAATATGCGATACCATATTGGTCTCTCTTATTCCGCTGACAACCACAAGTACCGGCTGCCCGGTTTTATGAAGTCTCTCGACCTCCTCCATAGCCTCACAGAACTGATCGGTTGCATTCGTGAAATAACGATCCGGCAGATCTACCCGAATTACCGGCTTGTTGGTCGGTATCTTAACCACCTTGGTGCCATATACTCGGAACAGCTCCTCCTTCGCGTCCGAAATCGTACCGCTCATACCCGCCATCTTGGGAAACAGGCGGAAGAAGTTCTGAAAAGTAATCGATGCCACAGAACGGTTTTCCTGAGAAGCATCTATTCCTTCCTTTACCTCAATCGCCTGATGCAGGCCACCGCGCAGTTTCACTCCCGGCATGCTTCGCCCTGAGCCGCGATCCAGCAAAAACAGCTCTCCAGCTCTGGAGATCATGTAATCCTTCTCTTTCTCAAACAAAGCATGTGCTCTTAATGCCAGGGTGACATGTCGGTTGATTTCAAAGTGTTTCTCCCCATAGAAGTTATCTATCTGGAAATAGGCCTCTGCGCGTTTGATGCCCTTTCTGGTCAGCCAGACCTTCTTCTCTTCCTTTTCGTAGTCAACACCCTCCTGCAGTGTCTTCACAAAAAAATCCGTTGTTTTATACAGATTGGATTGTACCCGCGGGGACGCTGAAATGACTAATGGTGTACTTGCCGAATCCAGCAGTACCGAATCTGCCTCGTCAATAATCACATAATAGAACGGACGCATGAAGCGATCCTCCGCATCCTTTACAAGATTATTAAACAAGTAATCAAATCCAACCGTTCCATGTGTGGAATACACGATATCCGCCGCGTAGATCTCCTTTTTCTCC
>CALZEZ010000098.1 GCA_945643825.1 uncultured Lachnospiraceae bacterium | reverse complement strand
CTCTACTTGTATCGGCTGCCGGGAGACCACACTGCTCAAGAATCTTTTTGATCATTGGTGCTATATGCTGCATAGGCCGTATTTCTATAAGAGCAAGGCGCTTATCATTACCTCTGCCGGAGGAAAAGGACAGGCGGAAACATCCCAAAGCATTGCGGCCTCACTTTTAGGGGTTGGCTTTAATCGCTGCTATCAGGCAGCTTTTGCAGCCATAAGCTGGAATGCTTATGAACCGGATGAAAAGGCAGCAAAGAGGATGGGAAAGATTACGAGGCGCTTTTTACAGGATGTTCAATCGGGAATTCTTCACAGTCCGAAATATTCTCTCATTTTGGTCTACAACATTATGCGAGGCATGGGACAGCACTACGCGGAGGGATCCAGATATCCGACAGCTGACGGAACCTGGTGGACGGATCCGTGCAGAAGTCACAGCATTTATTTCCCGGAAGTGAAGCTTCCCTTTTACAAAAGGTGGTTTGGAATGCTATTCTTCTATCTTGGCAAATGGGTAGGTGGCATGAAAAAGATGGAAGTGACCTATCGGAAATGAGGACAAAAAAATGCTTAGAAAACCAATCGGTGAATACAATGTCGGAATAACCAGATATCAGACGGAGAGTGCGAGAAGAGTTCCGTATACAATCTACTATCCTTCTCTCGAAACCGGAACAGAAGCGTCTTACGCCAATGTGGATTATCTCTATGGAAAAAAGGAAGGAAATCCGAGAGAAAATGACGTACATACCTTTTGCTATCAGAATGTGCCGTTTCTTCCGGGTGAGGATAAGCACAGGGTCATTCTCTTTAGCCATGGCTTATGCGGGCATGAGATGGAATGTACGGTGCTGTGCGCTGACCTCGCATCCTTGGGCTATGTTGTTGTTTCCCTAGGACATCCAATCGGAAGCCCGATTGTCGCCTACGAGGACGGCAGCTTTTACGAGTGGAATCAACCGGAGACGATCACCAAAACACAGCTTAAGGAAATGATTCCGCTCTGGAAAGAAGATTTTGAAAGTGTAATGGAAGAGCTGCCCAGGCATCCGCTAGCAGACAGACTTATGTTAACCGAGTTTGACCTGCTAGGAATGTCTTTAGGTGGAAACGCAGCTGTCTTCACCGGACTGTCCGATATGAGAATCCGACATGTCATCAATCTCGACGGACGCCTGTTTACCCTGCCGGAGTCAGCCTGCAACCAGCCTGATATTCTGGTTTACTGCGGCAAATTCAGCCTGCTTGCCTATCTGGATTTGCAGAAAAACCACTATCCGAGGCTACAGGTCGTGACAAGGAAAGGACTCTCTCATTATCAGTTTTGCGATGGACTATTTCTTAGCGATAAAGGAAAACAAAATCCCGACTGGGCAGACGGCGAGAGAAGCTACCGCATCCGGACGATTCAGGAATTTCTAAAATAGTAGTAACATTCATTATATTTTTTCATGCCCCTTGTGAAGCCCCCGCAAATCGAATAACATAAGACCATACGATATCGTAAACCTTACAGAAAATGGAGTGAATTCGAAAAATGACAAACCAACTTACCAAATGGGTTATTGAAAAAATAAAAAAAGAATACCGCGAGGACATCGCTCTTTTGATCGGCATCAAGGGACATAGCACCAACGGCGACGACCACGGAGAGTGCTTCGACTATTTTGTTCCGAGCACCAGGCGGGGCGAAGAACTATCACGCGCCTTTATCGTAGCAGGAATCGGTCACGACCTCTATCCAAGAGACTGGGAGAGACTGGAGCGCTCTGCCACGCTCGATGACATGACGATTGTTCTTGCCAATGCAACGATACTTTATGCCAGGACGAAGGAGGACGAGGAGCGTTTTCTGGCAATCCGAGACCGGTTGTACCAGAATCTGGCCAATCCTGAATTTACCTATAGGAAAGCATGCGAGAGAGTGGAGATGACCAAGAAAATCTTCACGGACATGTGCTTTGAACAGAAGGGATATCGTGTCCGGAATGCGGCGGCAGACATTCTTCTGCACCTTACCCAGGCGATCGCTTTTCTAAACGGAACCTTTGCAGACAACCAGATCTACAGTGAAGCACAGGCTTATGATGGGTGCCCGGAAAGCAGAATCTACGCGTGCCCGGATCTGACAGAGATACCCGATCATTTCTTTGTCCATGCACGTAAGCTTCTTGGTGCGGCAGACGCGGATGAGTGCCGGATGCTTGCGCAGAAGCTGATAGCCACAACGATTGCATTCCTTGAGGAAAAAGCATTGCAGCACGACTGTGCGGACATGGCAGAGCCTGACTGGACAGAATTTGCAGGCTGGTATCAGGAAATGAGCCTCACGTGGAACAGAATACGCTATTATTGCGACAATTGTCTGGTGGAAAAGGCTTGCGTGGATGCAACCTATTTACAGGATGAGCTGATTCGGATTGCGCAGGAATACGGCGTCTTAGAGTACAATCTTCTTGACTCGTATGACCCTGATCATCTTGAGCTTTTACGGCATCGTGCGGACAGGATCGAGTCGGAAATTCGTGACATCATCACCTCACATGGTGTTTCGATTGATGAATTTGACACGCTGGAGGACTTCCTTGCATCGGAAAAAGGAGAGGATTAGATGAAGTACAGGAATGCAACCGAGCTGCTTCCGGATAAGCTCCTCGAAGAAGTCCAGAAATACGCTTCCGGAGAGCTGATTTATGTCCCTAAAAGGGAAGAGCGAAGAGAGTGGGGCGTGGGCACAGGCGCCAGAGCCTATTATTCTGCCCGCAACGATGAGATTCGGTGGAAATACCACCATGATAAGCGCAAATTGTCGGAGCTTGCAGATGAATACTCTCTTTCCATCGAATCAATCAGGAGAATATTATATAAATAAGGAAAATGAAAAATATAACAACAAAACAATTTCAAATGTACAGTGATCTGAATCTGGTCTGGGATTTTCTGGTTGAAATCCATGACAGGTATCTGGCAAATGGTGTGGCAGCCCCCTTTTTTGAATATGCGATCACGTCCACCTGGATGGAAAAAACCTATCAGCATCTAAATCGCTTATGGTTTGATGGGGATAAGGTGGTGGCGTTTGTGTTTAATGAGGCTCCGGTAACAGATATCTATTTCTGCCTTCGGCCGGGGTATGAAGAGCTGGCAGAGGAGCTGGTGGACTATGCTGAGGAAGCGATGCCGAACTTTGACAACCGCAGACAGTTTGTTGTCTTTGAAACGCAGAAAGCCCTGACTAAGGCTTTGACCGACCGGGCATATCGGATCGTATATGAGTCTCAGGAGCTTATTATCGATTTCGAAGAGACAGAGCTAAACTACGAGCTTCCTGAGGGATTTCATTTCGTGGATCCCCTAAGAGCAGACCCTGCCAAATTGGCGCTATGCTGCTGGAAAGGGTTTAATCACGAGGATAAGGGACCTTTTGAGAACTGGCTCGATAGGGATCCCGGCACAGAGTGGAATCCGGTGAAGCAGTATAATGGCGTGCTCAGTGAAACAATTGCGCCGCCGCCCCATTCCACCCATGAATATAATGTAATCATAGCAAACGAAAAAGAAGAATACGTATGCTATGCAGGCATGTGGTGGGTCCCGGAAAATAATCTCGCCTATATGGAGCCACTTTGCACGATTCCGGAGTATCGGGGAAGAGGTCTTGCGGCAGCAGCCCTCTCCAGACACTATCACCGGCTCAAACCGCTCGGCGCGAAATACATGACCGGCGGCAACAATGATTTTTATAAGAAAATCGGCTACCATGAAGGAACGAACTGGGTAATCTATTCCAGACGGTAGACAAAACTTCACGCGAGATATCGTATCAAGAGAAAAAGCATATAAAAGTTGGTTCAAACAGATTTTTATCTGCGCTCTATAACGTGAAATAGCTTGATTCTGCATGAAGAAGCATATATTTTTGCGCAAGGACAGACTTTTTATATGCTTTTTCTTTCCTGAAAAGCTACATAAACTCGCGTGTGATACAAAAAACGCATATAAAAGCATGGTCATACCCATGTTTCGTATGAGTTTGTGGAAAAAATTGAGCATCCCGCGCCGTATAAAGCATATAAAAAACATGAATAATTATTATTTTATCGGATATCAAGTTTGAAAACAAAACTGTGGAGACAATATCAGGAATAAGATAGCAACTTCTCCAGTTTGCGTTATGAGAGAAGCAGATAAGAGGATGGTTCAAACAGTTTTTTATCTACTCTCTGTAGCCAGAATAGCTTAATTCGGCAAGAGAAAGCAGATAATTTTTCATGAAATCATGTTATTTATCCGTTTTTTGTCTGTTGAAAAAAGTCTTAAGCTTGCGTATAATGCGAAAAAAGCAGATAAGTTGACGGGCAGAACCATGTCTTATCCGAATTTCAAGAATACGTTAAACGATATTCGGCAAAAAAAGCAGATAAATAGGAAATAAAGTAATGGATTTATCTGATATTCACTTGAAGACAGTCGCAGAACCAATTCTGACATTCGTGTAAAAACGAGGAATAGGACGATGAAAAAAATTCTAATCATGGACGCTCACGATTATGAAGAGCAATTGCCGGAGATATACCGAATTGCCGTCCGGGGCATTATCTTTATAGACGGGAAGCTGCTGTTAATCGAGAATGATTTCGGGGAAGCCAAGCTCCCGGGGGGCGGGATGGATCCCGGCGAGGATGATATTACTACACTTTGCCGCGAGGTGAAGGAGGAAACCGGCTATACCGTCATTCCCGACTCTGCGATACCCTTTGGCGAGATAGAGGAAAAACGCATGTCGTTGCATGAGCCGATGATATGGCATCAGATCAGCCGGCTGTATTTTTGTGAGGTACAGTCTGGGCAGGTGGAATGCGAATATACAGAAAATGAGAAGAAATACGGATTTAAACAGGTAGCCTACACCCTGGAGGAAGCAATACAAAAGAACAAAGAGATGCTTAAGGCTGAGGGCTGCCGCGGCTGGAACGAGCGGGAGTATAAAACACTGATGTTGATTAAGGAATATCAGGATGCCGCTGACCTGGCAGAAAAGCTGAACATGACAAAATATGAGTAGCGTATTATAGTAGAGAAAAATGGTTCAGAAATGAGGATAGTGTGAAAAATCATGCCGATGCAATGATTTTTCACACGGCTAATTGTTTCCGAGCGAAAACAATTAGCTCTGATGGCAGATTTGCCTCATTCGCAACAAAGTCGCTCAGAAATGAGGAGTAGAATGAAAGCATTAATCGCAATGAGCGGAGGCGTTGACAGCAGCGTCGCAGCTCTTTTAACAAAGAGGCAGGGTTATGATTGCATCGGCTGCACCATGAAGCTATACACCAACGAGGATGTCGGAATCCAGAAGGGACATACCTGTTGCTCTCTTGATGATGTCGCAGATGCCAGAAGTGTTGCAAATAAGCTTGATATGCCCTATTACGTCTTTAATCTTTCGGATTCCTTTCGGGAGAAGGTGATTGACAAATTCATAGCCTGCTACGAGTGCGGCAGAACGCCGAACCCCTGCATAGACTGCAACCGGCATCTGAAATTTGACAAGCTCTTTGAACGTGCGCAGATGCTTGACTGTGACAAGGTGGTTACCGGACACTATGCGAGAATCCGAAAAAATGGGCAGGGCTATCAGCTCCTGAAGGCGAAGAATGAAAACAAAGACCAAAGCTATGTTCTTTACCGGATGACCCAGGAACAGCTCGCCCACACACTTTTTCCACTGGGTGAGCTCAGTAAGGATGAAGTCAGACAGATTGCAGACAGCAGCGGCTTTGTCAATGCCAACAAACCCGACAGCCAGGATATCTGCTTTGTCCCCGATGGCGATTATGTCGCTGCGATTAAGCATTTCACCGGAAAGGAATACCCGGCTGGAGACTTTGTGGACACTGCCGGAAACAAACTCGGCACGCACAAGGGCATCGTGGGTTACACGATCGGCCAGCGAAAAGGACT
>CALZEZ010000097.1 GCA_945643825.1 uncultured Lachnospiraceae bacterium | reverse complement strand
AATGCCCCTCCATATACTCGGACATGTCCACACGGATCAGGGCACCTTCCGATCCAAACATGGCCTCTGCCAGTGCCTTCGAAAGCTCCGTCTTGCCAACGCCGGTCGGTCCTAAGAAAAGGAAAGATGCAATCGGCCGGTTCGGATCCTGTAGTCCAACACGTCCTCTTCTCATTGCTCTTGCCACAGCGACAACGGCTTCCTTCTGCCCGATCACGCGCTTATGAAGAATAGACTCGAGCTTAAGAAGTCTCTCACTTTCTTTTTCGGCGATCTTCTTTACCGGAACTCCGGTCCACATTGCCACAACCTCTGCAATATCATTCTCGGTAACCTCAACACTTTGTTGTCTGGTCGTGGAATCATACTGCTCCTGCATGCGGTTGTACCGGCTGATCAGCTTATCCTGTTGCTTCTTTAGCTCTCCGGCCTGTGCAAAATCACCTGCCTTAAGAGTCTGCGCCATGAGAGTGTCGTACTCCTTAATCTGTGCCTCCGTCTGTATCAGCTTATCCGGTGCCTTGACCATTTTAAGCCTGACCGCCGAGGATGCCTCATCTATGAGGTCAATGGCTTTATCAGGAAGATTCCTGTCATTGATATATCTCGCCGAGAGCTTAACAGCCGCCTCTATTGCCTCTTTGGAAATCGTGACACGGTGATGCTCCTCATACTTGCCGGCAACGCCCTCAAGAATATCAATACTCTCCTGTATCGTAGGTTCCTCTACCGTGACAGGTGCAAACCGTCTCTCCAGAGCGGCATCCTTTTCAATGTATTTGCGATACTCTGCAATTGTGGTGGCTCCGATCAGCTGGATCTCACCTCTTGCTAACGACGGCTTCAGAATATTGGATGCGTCAATGGCTCCCTCTGCTCCACCAGCTCCGATCAGGGTATGCACTTCATCCAAAAAGAGAATCACATTATCCGCTTCCTTAACCTCACCGATAACACGCTTGATCCTCTCCTCAAATTCGCCACGATACTTGCTTCCGGCAACCATCCCTGACAGATCCAGTGTCAGAATCCGTTTATTCGCAACCGTGTACGGAACATTTCCATGCACAATACGTGTCGCAAGTCCTTCTACAACAGCCGTCTTTCCAACACCCGGCTCACCAATCAGGCACGGATTATTCTTTGTACGTCTGCTGAGAATCTGAATCATTCGCTGAATCTGAGATTCTCTTCCAACGACCGGATCAAGCTTTCCCTCGCGCGCCTGTGCCGTCAGATCGGTGCTGTACTGCTCCAGCATGGAGGGCTGGTTTTTCTTTCTGGCATTCTTAAGCGAGAGATCCTCCTTGGCAAGGTTTGGATCAATTCCTATTGAAGCAAGCACCTCTGCATATATCTTTGCAACAGACACCCCGACACTTCCAAGTAGTCTGACACCGACATTCTCGCCCTCTTTAATAAGTGCTAACAATAAATGCTCCGTTCCGACAAGCTCACTTCCAAACCGTGTTGCAAGAGCCTCCGCCTCGTCCAGAACTTTCCTCGCTCTTGGGGAATACCCATCCCGATCCTTAACAGCAACCGTCTGTTCCGGTGCAAGCAGCTCCTCCATCAGGCCTTCCATTTTCTCATTTTCTACTCCATTGTCCTTCAGAACGCGGGCAGCCACTCCCGTATCTTCTTGCAGCAATCCCAGTAAAATGTGTTCTGTCCCAACATATCCGCTGTGCATCCTGCGTGCCGCCCTTGCGGCAAGCCTCAACGCATCCGCAGCTTTTTGTGTAAATCCGGACTGCATTAATCAATTCCTCCATAATTACCATATATTTCATTAATTAGAGCATGCACTTCCTGCTCAGAAATATTCTTACAACTTGCTTTTGCCAAAATTACCCTCAAATCTCTTCGCATTTCCTCCAGTGCCTGCGCTTTATCAACATCCACTGCTATGACAGCTCCACGACGTCTGTCTATCGTTACAAAGCCCTCCTGCCGCAGAACGCTATAGGCCTTGTTAACGGTATGCATGTTGATTCCCACATCGTCGGCCAATTGTCTGACCGAAGGGAGTGAATCTCCCTCGTGAAAAATCTCAGTAGCAATTCCCAAAATCACCTGATTGCGCAGCTGTAGATACAATGCTTCCTCACTGTCAAAATTGATTTCGAAAATCACTCTCTCACCTCCATCTAACCTACACAGAAGAAAACCTGTGTTATATTGATATTATAACACAGGTCTTTCTCTGTCAAGGAAAGCAGATGCCCTCCTTATTTTTTATCATTCAGATTTAGGAACTCAAACTCAAATTCATCATCATCCACCAGGAAGTTTCTGCTCTTTCTGGCGTTTGACTGATCCGCAACCTGCTTTCCGGGCACCTCAGCCTTTGGATTATAGGAAACCTCTGGCTGGCGTACCGGTTTCTGCGGAGATACGGTACGGGAATAAGAGGACGGCTCAATCGGTTTGGTCTGTTTCGCACGCCGAACCGGACGAGGTTCCTCTTCCTCCTCGTCATCGTCGTCATCCTCATCGTCATCATCTCTTAGAAACTTACGCTTTTTGAAGGTAAAGCGAGCCGGTGCTTCCTCTTCGTCCTCTTCGTCCTCATCATCCTCATCGTCGTCATCATCGTCGTCATATTCATAGCCGGACTCACGAATCTTAAACAGAAGAATGGTTACTACGACTGCAAGCAATGCAAGAATGACAGCAAGAACAATAATGATCATTTTCTGCTTCGCTGCAGTTGCCTCCAGCTTGGAGACTCCTTCACTGACATTCTCCTGCGCGTTCAACAGATCATTCAATTTCTGTCTGCGGCTGTTCGTATAATCATTCAGATACCACTCATATTCACCCTCCTGATTTGTCGTATACTCTAACGCATAATCGACATCCGGTGTCGGTATCACTTCCTCGGGCTCCTGTGGCTGTTCTTCCTGTGGTTCTTCCTCCTGTGGTTCCTCGGGCTGCTCAATCACTTCTCCAAGCTCGATAAAATCCGACCGGATAAAACCGGTCACCTCTGCTCCATTTGAAATAAATTTCACCTGATACCATGTCTTTCCGGCAGAATCCGTATCCTTTGCAACAACAGTTACTGCTGTACCGTTCGATGCCTTCACAACAACAGAACCGGAAGTATTGGCTGTAGATCTGATATTTACGTTATCCTTAATAACCGTTGCTCCCTGCGGTGGAATCTCTATAGCCCCACCCTCAGAAGGAGTCTCGGCTGCCGGTGTCTGAGCCGTTGTATTATCGCCGCTCTGTTTAACAAGATCAGACCGGATATATCCCGTTGCTCCATTCACAGATACCTGATACCAAACCATTCCGGATCCATCCGTTGTCTCTGCAAGCACTGACAGGCTCTGTCCATTTGAGACTGATCCCACTTTACTGCTGGTCGCATCAGCACTTTCCCGCACATTTGCTGTGTTTGCCACAACGGTAATGGTTCCTTCTGCATGTACCGGCTCCATAGCCGGAATCCCTGTTAACAAAACTACCGCTGCAAGCATGCCAAGCGTCCGTTTCCATAATGTTCTTTTCATCTGTATCCTCCTATGCCTCATCGATCGCTTTACCGATATCATGGCGCATGTATTTATTGGAAAAATCAACCCACTGCGTCGCCTCATAGGCTTTGGCACGCGCTGTTTTCAAATCTTCTCCGGTCGCTGTAATACCCAGCACTCGTCCGCCGTTTGTCACAATTCCGTCAGCGGTTTGTTTGGTGCCTGCGTGGAAGCAATAATAGTCATCCTTTCCATCAAACTTCTCTAATCCGGAAATAACAAATCCCTTTTTGTAAGATACCGGATAACCGTCAGAGGCAAGCACCACGCATACCGCTGCGTTGTCCTCAAACTGCAAATCTACCTGATCGAGTGTCCCGTCGATGCAGGCATCAATAACATCCATAATATCATTCTTCATCCTTGGAAGAACAACCTGTGCCTCCGGATCTCCAAAGCGTGCATTATACTCGAGCACTCTCGGACCATTCGGAGTCAGCATCAGACCAAAGAAAATTACACCACAGAACGGACGACCCTCGGCCGCCATGGCGTCCACCGTTGCCTGGTAGATATATTTCTTACAGAACTCGTCCACTTCCTCCGTATAAAACGGACTCGGAGAGAAATTTCCCATTCCACCGGTATTCAGGCCCTGATCACCATCCTTGGCGCGCTTATGATCCTGTGCAGAAGACATAATCCGGATTGTTTTTCCATCCACAAAGGACAGAACAGACACCTCACGACCGGTCATAAACTCCTCGATAACCATGCGGTTGCCGGCACTTCCAAAATGCTTGTCCAGCATAATCTCCTTCACTCCGGCCATCGCTTCTTCTTTTGTATTACAGATCAGTACGCCCTTTCCAAGTGCAAGACCGTCCGCTTTCAACACAATCGGGAATTTTGCTGTCTCGAGATAAACCAGTGCTTTCTGCGGATCATCGAACGTCTCATACTGTGCCGTCGGAATCTGATACTTCTTCATCAAATCCTTGGAAAATGCCTTGCTTCCCTCTAAAATAGCAGCCTTCTTATCCGGTCCAAACACGCGAAAGCCCTCTGCCTTCAACACATCGACCAACCCTCCGACAAGCGGATCATCCGGTGCAACAAAGACAAGATCCACTGCTTTTTCCTTTGCATAAGCTACAATCCTGTCAAACTCCATCACTCCAATCGACGGATCACATTCCGCAATCTGTGCAATGCCGGCATTTCCCGGAACACAATAGAGCCTGTCCACTCTTTTGCTCTTCTTCATACTTACTGCAATGGCGTGCTCTCTTCCTCCGCCACCAACAATCAATACCTTCATGTATCTGCCTCCTTAAGTATCTCTATGAAATCCGGCCATTTGCAATATCGTTAATCACCTGCGGCAGAATAATCCACTCTGCTTGTTCCATGATTCGTCTTTGCAGACTCTCGGGTGTATCCCCCGCCTCTACCTGTACTGCCTTCTGCGCAATAATCTCACCGGTATCAATTCCACAATCCACAAAGTGAACCGTAGCTCCGCTCACCTTCACGCCTCTCTCAAGCGCCTTTTCATGCACATGCAGACCATAGCATCCCACTCCGCAAAAGGATGGAATCAGTGACGGATGAATATTGATAATCCGACGCGGAAATGCCTTCACCATTGCTTCCGGGATTGCAACCAGAAATCCGGCAAGCACAATCAAATCCGGGTTTAATTCCTCCATCCGCTGTGTAAACGCTTCATTAAATGCACCACGATCAGGAAAGCTCTTCGGCGAAAGACAGATTGCCTCAATTCCTTTTTTTTCTGCACGTTTCAGAGCATAGGCGTCCTCATTATTGCTAATGACAGCACTTATGCAGACATTGGTAATCTTTCCGCTGTCAATCGCATCAAGAATCGCCTGCAGATTTGTTCCTCCACCGGACACACATACCACTGCGCTTAGCATAACTCTACACCCTTTTCTCCAGACACACATTTACCAACAACATAAGGAGTCTCACCAACTGCCTTAATGGCCTCCATGGTCACATTCACATCCGAAGCATCCACAGCAAGCACCATGCCAAGACCCATGTTGTAGGTATTGTACATCATCTTCTCTTCAATCTGACCCTTTGCCTGTAAGAGCTTAAAGATGGGAGGAATGTCGTAGCTGTTCTTGTCTACAACTGCCTTAATTCCCTCCGGGAGCATCCGTGGGATATTCTCATAGAAGCCACCGCCGGTAATATGACTGCAGCCTCTTACACGCACTCCGCTCTCCTTAATGGACTTCATTGCCTTTACGTATATTCTGGTAGGTGCAAGCAATGCCTCGCCAAGTGTCTTGCCAAGCTCCTCATAATAGGTCTCCAGGCTTTCCTTCGTCATTTCAAATACTTTACGAACCAGTGAGAAGCCATTGCTATGTACACCTGAGGATGCAATACCGATTAACACATCTCCGTCTTTAATCTCTGCTCCGGTGATCAGATCCTTCTCATCCACTACACCGACTGCAAAGCCTGCCAAATCGTACTCGTCCTCCGGCATCAGTCCCGGATGCTCAGCT
>CALZEZ010000096.1 GCA_945643825.1 uncultured Lachnospiraceae bacterium | reverse complement strand
TGGCACAGGGACTGTTGGCAGACGGGCTCACGGTAGCACAGGTTCAGGAGAAAATGGGATTCTCCAGCTATGCTTATTTCTTTAAATTTTTCAAAAATATGACTGGGATTTCTCCCAGCCATTATCGCAATAATCTGTTGGAACCCATGCACAAAGGGTACTAATCAAAGCTTCGGAAGCTTTGCAAGCGACTCCGCAATTTCCGCATCTGTTGGTATATAGTCACCCATCTGGCCGTCATTATAGCTCTGATAAGCATACATATCGAAATATCCCGTTCCGGTGAGACCAAATACAATGTTTTTCTCTTCCCCTGTCTCCTTGCATCTTAGTGCCTCATCAATTGCTACACGAATCGCATGACTGCTCTCGGGTGCAGGCAGAATTCCTTCGATTCTCGCAAAGTTCTGAGCGGCCTCAAAGATAGCCGTCTGTTCTACGCTACGTGCTTCTAACAGTCCCTGATCATAGAGTTCAGAAACGATTGCGCTCATACCATGATAGCGTAATCCTCCGGCATGACTGGCGGATGGAATAAAGCTGCTTCCCAGAGTATACATTTTCTGGAGAGGACAAACCTTTCCGGTATCACAGAAATCATAAGCATATTTGCCTCGCGTCAGGGAAGGACAGGATGCCGGTTCTACAGCAATGATCTGATAATCCGCTTCTCCACGTAGCATCTCCCCTACAAATGGAGAAATGAGACCGCCGAGGTTTGATCCACCACCGGCACAGCCGATAATAATATCAGCCTTAACCCCATACTTATCAAGGGCAACCTTGGTTTCCAGACCAATAACGGACTGATGAAGCAGTACCTGTGCTAATACCGAGCCTAATACATAGCGGTATCCATCCTGTGCTGCCGCTGCTTCCACAGCCTCAGAGATTGCACAGCCAAGGCTTCCCGTTGTTCCCGGAAATTCTTCGTTGATCTTACGACCAATTGCAGTCTTCATCGAAGGCGATGGTGTTACCTGCGCCCCATAGGTTCTCATAACCTCACGCCGGAATGGCTTCTGTTCGTAGGAGCATTTTACCATATACACCTGACAATCCAAGTCAAAATAGGAACATGCCATGGAAAGCGCCGTGCCCCACTGTCCGGCTCCGGTCTCCGTTGTTACACCCTTTAGCCCCTGCTTCTTCGCATAATAGGCCTGCGCAATCGCCGAATTCAGTTTGTGGCTTCCTGAGGTGTTATTGCCCTCAAACTTATAATAGATATGCGCTGGTGTTTGGAGCTTCTTCTCCAGACAGTAGGCCCGTACCAGCGGTGCCGGACGATACATTCTGTAAAAATCCCTGATTTCTTCCGGAATATCAATATACGCTGTTGTTTCGTCCAATTCCTGACGTGCCAGCTCCCTGCAAAAAACCTGTGACAGCTCATCTTCTGTCATTGGCTGAAGGGTTGCCGGATTTAATAGCGGTTCCGGTTTCTTCTTCATGTCTGCACGAACGTTATACCATTGCCTGGGCATTTCGTGCTCCTCAAGATAAATTTTGTAAGGGATCGTGTTGTTCATAATGCTTTTCTCCTTTCTTAACCGCAGGCTCTTACAGGCTTTGAAGAATATTTCCCCCTGCTTATCGCCCTGTTTCTATTGCATCATACAAACGGAAGCTGCCAGCAATATAATAAGTCCCACTACATTATAGATGGTAAACTGCAGCATATATTTCCCAATATCGGCATCCTCCTGCCCGGCGTAAACCTTATATGAAATCAGACTGGCCATGGAGGCAATCAGTGTACCCAGACCGCCAACATTAACACCAATAAGCAGCTTTGTATACTGTGTTGTAAAGCCGGATAGCATAAGAGCCGCCGGAACATTACTGAGAAACTGTGAAAAAATGGCAGCAACCACAAGCTCCCTTCCCGTTAACAGCTGCTCCACAAAATGACAAATCGTCGGAATACGACCAAGATTTCCAACAAAGATAAAGAAACCGATAAAGGTCATTAGCAACGCATAATCCACCCTGGCAAACAGCTTTCTGTTCCCCAAAAGCAAAACACCAAGAATCGTGAGGAGCAGTGCCGGGATATAATGAAGCACCCTGAAGACAACAAAAAGATTTGCCAAAAAAAGAGTGGTATATAACACTAGCTCCTTTGCATTCATTTTCTTCCCCGTCCCATCGACCTTAAGACAGATCTCGTCACGCGGAATCAGAAACGTAACTGCCAACAGCAATACAAAGGAAAGCAGTGTCGGGAAAATCATTGTACCAAAAAATGCTTCCAGCGTCATCCCCGAAACCGAAAACAGATAAAGATTCTGTGGATTTCCAATCGGAGTAAACATGCTCCCAAGATTGGCTGCCATCGTCTGCAGAACAACCACTGTTATCATCCGCTTCTCCTGGTGGCACATTCTAAGTGCCAGAATGGCAAAGGGCACAAAGGTAATGAGCGCCACATCATTCGTAATCAGCATACTTGAGAAAAAACAGAGCATCACAAGCAGCTGACACAGCAATCTGCTATTGGTTACCTTCCCGAAAATTCTCCGGATCAAAAGGTCAAACAGACCTAATTCCTGAAAGCCCTTCACCAAAAGCATCAGACCAAATAATAATGCCAAAACCCTCACATCCACATATTCGAGATACTCCTTGTCCGGATGCACAAAGAAGGCAGAAATTAATGCCAGAAGAAAGGCAATTGACATCACTTTTTCTTTTTTTAAGTGTGCAAACATTTTTTCACCATCGCCAGCACTGATACTGCAGCTGACACCCATTCGTCTTTCTGTTATTTTCTGTTATTGTACCATATAGCCGTAAAAACAAAAACAGGAAAACAATATTTCTATCCTATTTCTATCCGTTTCTATCATTTCGTGCTATAATGACAATAATCTACAGAAAACGACTCCGGAGGACATATGAAGACACTTTTCTCGTCCATTCTCATCATTGACAGTATCATTGCCTTTTATCTCTGCCTCAGTCCAATCTGGCAAAGAAAAAAACTGGACACAGCAAACAAGGCTTTGCATCTCTATGCTCTTGCCAGCGCAATCTGGAGTTTGGGCTTTGGTATGCTTTTTATTCAGACTGATGTGGAAAAGGCTTATTTCTGGCGTTCCTTTGCAATCTTCGGAACCATCCTATATATGATTACCGCACAGTTTCTGATCGGTCTGTTTGCACACATTTCCAGAAAGACACGGATTTTCTTCAATCTGGTTGCCCTTTTTGGCGTGATTCCATATATTCTTTCCATTCAGCGCGATCAGACAACCTACTTCATGTCCACGTTTGGCATGACCTATCAATTCAAGCCGGGAATCGTTAACACGATCTATACCTCTTATTTTCTTCTGGTAGCGCTCAATATAGTCGGCATCATCATTCACATGATCCGTTCCTCCGACAAAAAACGGCTGCGGACTTTCGGAAAGCATTTTTTGCTGATCACGATCCTGATTCTTCTTGGTACGGTTTTAGACATGATTTTCCCTGCGATCGGCCTTCCCGCCCTCCCCGGCAGTAATGTCACGCAGTTCTGGGGTCTCATCATTCTGTTTTATGCCATGGAGGTGCTCAATCGTACCAGAATCAACATCTCAAATATGTCTGAATTTATTTATTATTCTCTCGCCATGCCTGTATTGGTGTTTGACGAAAACAATAAGCTTCGTATTGCAAACGAAGCTGCTTCCGAATTTCTTTCTCTCCCGCGAGAAGAATCCCGCCTTGCAGACTACCCGGCAGAATCACTCTTCCAATTACATGGTCACTCTCTCTTCCATTTTGAAGAGGAGCATTACACCCAGGATACCATCTGTCTGTCCAATCAGGCGCCCTGTAACCTTATGGTCAGCAAAATCAAGGACAGCTATGGTGATATCATCGGCTACATCGTCAACATTCAGGATCTGTCGGAGCGTGTCCAATATGTTGAGGAGCTGGAGAAAGCCCGCCTGGAAGCTGATTCTTCCAATTTGGCAAAAAGCCGTTTTCTGGCCAGCATGTCCCATGAAATCCGCACTCCGATGAATGCAATCCTTGGTTTTTCCGAGCTGGCGCTTAAGGAGAATCCTTCTGCGGCTTTGACAAATTATCTGGAGGATATCAAAACCTCCTCTCAAAATCTGATGGTTTTGATCAATGACATCCTGGACATCTCTAAGATTGAGTCTGGCAAAATGACTCTTGTAAATGTCAACTATAAGACAGCAGAGCTTTTTCACAGCATCTATGAAATGATTCATACCCAGGCTACACAGAAGGGACTGGATTTTCAGCTTCAGATCGATCCGAAGCTGCCAAGTGAATTAATCGGAGACTCCAATCGTCTCAGAAATATCATTATCAATCTGTTAGGAAATGCCGTGAAATATACGCCGAACGGATTTGTAAAACTGGAGATCTCCTGTTCCGATCCGCTTGCTGTTCCTTTTATTGTTGAATTTCGGGTAAGTGATTCCGGAATCGGAATCAAAGAAGACGAATTGACACATTTATTTGATGCATTTACGCAGGTCGACCAGACAACCAACTACGGCAAGGAAGGAACAGGGCTTGGACTTGCTCTGGTAAAAGGCTACTGTGCGCTCATGAATGGCAGTGTACGTGTTGAGAGTGAATACGGCAAAGGCTCAACCTTTATTGCAACAGTCGAGCAGGTTGTCGCGGATGCTTCTCCGTTAAATCCAAACCTGATCTCTTCCCCGGGCAAGAAAGATGAATTCTCTCTCGGAACCTTACAGGTACACGGAATCAAGGTACTCATCGTAGATGACAACCAATTGAACCGCAAGGTCATCTCCCGGAGCATGGCATATTATGGTCTGAATGTCGATGTGGCAACCGGTGGTGCAGAGGCCATTACCATGTGTCAGAACAAGCAGTACGATCTTATTTTCATGGATCAGATGATGCCGGAGATGGACGGAATCGAAGCCATGAAGCGTATTCATCAGCTCGGCGGCTACTATGCTTCCTCCGAGCATTGCAAGATCATCGCCCTCACAGCAAACGCCATTATCGGCGTGCGTGATGAACTCCTAGCCGAGGGCTTTGATGAATATCTGTCCAAGCCGATTAAATTTCAGGATCTGGAGGCAATTCTTTGTCACCTACTGCCGCAGGACGCGATTCATTATGCCTCTGCTGACTCTAGCCCCAGCTGATATATCATATCAGTGGGGCTAGTCTGTCAGTTCTCTTTTTCATCGTATTTTTCTACGATCCCCCTCGCAATCCGGTACAACCTCTGCCTGATATTTGCAGGCTCTAAAACTTCTACCTGATCCCTGCAGGTTAACATCCAGTTAAGCAGATACTCCTCATCAGAATATTCGCAATCAAACAGCAGCGTTCCATCCGGCTGCTCCTGAAAGGACTCTCTTCCAAATTCCTCCAGCAGATGCCATCTCATCCCAGGCTGAAAGACTGCCTTCACCTTGATAGCTGCAGGAAATACTTTTTCTGTCGAGAAATCCGGCATCGGTACTTCGCGTCGTTTCGCCGTCTTTTTCGTCAACTCTATGGCATCCATGCGTGTCAGCTTGAACGTCCGGTAATCCTGTCTCAGCTCACAAAACCCCCACACATACCAACTGCTCCATTTGAAAATTAAGTAATAAGGCTCCATTTCTCTTTTGCTTTCTCCATTCGGAGAATAGTAATCGAATCGGAGCACCCGTCTTTCCTCTATGGCATTCTGAATCAATTCAATCTTAGGTGCTAAAGAATCCTTATACCACGAGGCCAAGTCAATCAGTATGGATTCGTTTCCGCTCACGAATTCTGAAGACCCCGCTTTGAGCTTTTCCATGAGCTGCCCGTAGTAGTGACTGCCGCTTACACTGTCAAGGCTTCTTAATCCCACCAGTATCATCTGCATATCCTTGGATGTCAGTAATGTCCTATCCATCTTATATCCATTCATAATCCGGATTCCGCCGCCCACTCCCTGCGTAGTGCAGATCGGAATTCCTGCCCTGCACAGATTCTCAATATCTCGATTAATGGTTCTTCGTGACACCTCGAACCGTTCTGCCAGCTCCGGTGCGGTAACCTGATCCCT
>CALZEZ010000095.1 GCA_945643825.1 uncultured Lachnospiraceae bacterium | reverse complement strand
CTTCATTTAAGAGTCTTTGATACAGCCTATGAGGAAGCCGAGTTTATAGCGTCGGATGTGGCGAAGAAGGTGAGACGAGGAGCAAAATATGGTGATTTTGCAGTCCTTTATCGCACGAATGCGCAGTCGCGTCTACTCGAGGAACAGTTCATAATGGAAGGGGTTCCGTATGATGTGATAGGCGGAACCAATTTCTATGCCAGAAGAGAGATCAAGGATATGCTGGCCTATCTGAAGACAATCGAGAATGGCAGGGATGATCTGGCGGTGAAACGTATCATAAATGTGCCGAAAAGAGGAATCGGAGCAACAACGATCGCGCGTGTCCAGGATTATGCAGATGAGCATCAGATCAGCTTCTTTGATGCGCTTGCGCAGGCTCCGTTAATCCCCGGGATTGGCAGAGCAAACAGCAAGATTGAGCCCTTTGTACTCATGATTCGTGTATTTCGTGCCAAAGCAGAGAATTATGGTCTGCAGGAGCTCATGGAGGATATTCTTGAAACGATCCATTATGAGGAGCATCTGGATGAAGGGGACAAGGAAGAGCTGAATGATCGCATGGAGAATGTGCAGGAATTGATCTCCAAAATGGTTGCGTATGAGGAAAGTGCAACAGAGCCCACACTGAGTGGCTTTCTGCAGGAGGTCGCGCTGGTGGCAGATATCGACAGAGTAGAGGATGATGGTAACAGAACCCTTCTTATGACGTTACATTCTGCCAAAGGTCTGGAGTTTGATCAGGTTTATCTGGCAGGACTTGAGGAGGATGTTTTCCCAAGCTATATGAGCCGTTATACCAACGACGAGCAGGATATCGAGGAGGAGAGACGCCTGGCTTATGTAGGCATCACGCGGGCAAGAAAGGAGCTTACCCTTACGTATGCGAGATCCCGGATGATTCATGGTGAGACGCGTTATAATCCGGTGAGCCGATTTGTGAAGGAGATTCCGGAGCTATTGTTAGATCAGATGCCCGAAGGAAATGGACGGGGCATTGTTTACCCGGTAGATATGGAGGATAACCAGGTAATACCGGTAAAACAGACTGGCAATGCGTATATGGGATTAAGCAGGCCTAAGGCGACTCTAAGACCGAAGAAGACGGCGGAGGAGAATAAACCGTTTATCGCCAGAGGAATGGCTAGCCTGAATACTGCCGGAATTTCAAAAGGAATCGTGCCGGGAAGTAAGCCGGATTATGAGGTGGGAGATCGGGTCAGACACATCAAATATGGGGATGGGACAGTTCTTGCCCTGGAAAAAGGACCAAGAGATTATCAGGTTACGGTGAATTTTGATTCCGTTGGACAAAAGATTATGTATGCCGGATTTGCCAAGCTTACTAAAATATAATTTATTAATTTTTGACGATTTTTCGTGGTAAAACAAAGTAATATGTGATAAACTATAAGTAATCATTTCGTCCGGTTGTTTTTTGGATGGGATGAACAAGCAGAAGAAAGGAAGCGAAGCCCATGTACAGATTACAAGATATTACTGATTTGAAGAAGATTCAGGCTCTTCTTGGAAAAGAGGAAGCAGAGAAGAAAACAAGCCCGTGGGTGTGGGTGGCAATAATCGTTGCGGCTGTGGCAGTTATGGCAGCAGTGGGTTATGCAGTGTATCGCTATTTTGCCCCGGATTATTTTGAAGATTTTGAGGATGATTTTGACGATGAATTCGACGATGATTTCTTCGAAGACGAGGACGATTCCGAAGAATAATTCATCAGAACTGTATGTAGAGAATGAGATAACTGCCGCACCTTGCAGAGTTTACCTGTCGGTGCGGTAGTTTGCTGTAAAGAATAGAACCGGAGGATTATATCGTCTATGAAAAAGGGACAATGCTACGAGGGTGTGGTAGAACGCATCGATTTCCCGAATAAAGCCATTGTGAGTGTGCAGATGGAAGATGGCAATGTGGAGACTGCAATGGTTAAGAATGCTCTTCCAGGTCAGAAGGTACTTTTTCGTGTCACAAAAAACCGCAAGCAGAAGGCGGAGGGAATGCTTCTCGAGACGTTGGAAAGATCAGCGGCAGAGAATGAAACGTGTATTTGTCCGCATTTTGGAAAATGCGGAGGCTGTACTTATATCAGTATGCCATATGAGAAAGAGCTGGCGATTAAGGAAGAACAGATTAAGAGATTACTTGCTCCGTTTTTGCGGGAGCAGCCTCAGATTTTTGAGGGAATCAAAGCGAGTCCGGCGATTTACGGATATCGCAATAAGATGGAGTTTTCCTTTGGCGATGAATATAAGGATGGTCCGTTAGCTCTCGGTATGCATAAGAGAGGAAGCTTCTATGATCTGGTATCCGTGCGGGACTGTCAGATAGTGGACGAGGATTATCGCAGTATCCTGCGGGCTACACTTGACTATTTTGACCATATGGGTCTGCCGTTCTTTCACCGCCTGACGCACCGGGGGTATCTGCGTCACCTGCTTGTTCGGAAAGCATCAAAAACAGGAGAAATCCTTGTGGCGCTTGTGACAACCTCACAGCAGAGCGTTTCGCTTGGCGGCTTTACGGATATGCTTCGGGCTTTGCAGCTTCAGGGCAGGCTTGTGGGAATCCTGCATGTGGTGAATGACAGTGTGGCGGATGTGATACAGTGTGACAGCATGGAGCTTTTGTTTGGGCAGGATTTCCTCTATGAGGAGCTGCTGGGATTAACCTTCCGTATCTCGCCGTTCTCCTTTTTTCAGACAAACAGTCTGGGGGCAGAAGTACTCTATGAGACAGTCCGGGAGTATGTAGGTGAGCTGACACAGAAGGTGGTTTTTGATCTCTACAGTGGCACTGGGACGATTGCGCAGCTTGTGGCACCGGTTGCGAAGAAGGTGATCGGAATTGAGATCATACCGGAAGCTGTCGAAGCTGCCAGAGAAAATGCGGACAGAAATGGTCTGACAAACTGTGAATTCCTTGCAGGTGATGTGCTGAAGGAGCTGGATAACCTTGAGGATAAGCCGGATGTCATTATCCTGGATCCGCCAAGAGATGGAATTCATCCCAAGGCAATCGGTAAGATTATTGCCTATGGTGTGAAGCAGCTTGTCTATATATCCTGCAAGCCGACTAGCCTCGCAAGGGATTTGGAGATATTCTATGAAAATGGATATTCCATGAAGCGTTGTGTCAGCGTGGACCAGTTCCCGTGGACAACCGGAATTGAAACCGTGGCACTTTTGGAGAAGGAGAGAAACTAAGATGGAACGATTAAAGAGCTATTGTCTCGGAGATATGAAGGCAGACTATGTATGGGAGCCGGAAAGTAAAAATGTGGGGCTGTGGCTGCTGCCCTCTGATATGGAGCCGTTGGCGTTTGAGAAGAAGCGCCAGAGCATTGACTGCATGGTACAGGTTAAGCTGGTTGGAGATATCTATGTAGGTGACTACAGTGGTGGCTTCACGCTTCGTCAAAGCGAGTCGTCGAGGCGGCTGCAGTATAATAGTCAAAGTGTGGCAGAAAATGAAAAAGAGATAGAGATACATACCTTGCTGTGCGATGCAAGAGGGTATGAAGCAGAGCATGTGCTGAAATGGGTAAAACAAAGCAAAAGTGTAGAATGCTATACCATTTACAAAAATCGGAGTGACAAGCAGATTACTCTGGAAATGCTGTCTTCGTTTTCGTTGAGCGGTCTGACGCCGTTCGTGGAGGGAGATGCCTATGGCTGTCTTCAAGTGCACCGGATTCGAAGCTGTTGGAGTATGGAAGGACAGGTGGATACGCAGCCGGTAGAACAGATGCAGTTAGAGCCGTCGTGGTGTACGCATGGGATTCGGGCGGAGCGCTTCGGACAGGCTGGCTCCATGCCGGTCAATCACTTTTTCCCGTTTGTTGCAGTGGAGGATACGAAGAGTGGTGTTACATGGGGAGCACAGGTGGCGCACAATTCCTCATGGCAGATTGAACTGTTCAGACAGGATGATGGTCTTGCGATATCCGGCGGACTTGCAGACAGAGAGCTGGGACATTGGCTGAAGAATCTGGCACCGGGTGAGAGTCTGATGACACCTGTGGGAATATTATCCGTATGCAGGGGTGGGCTTGATCTGGTATCCCAGAGAATGACACACGCACTTGACCGGGCGATGGAGAAGCTCCCTGCTCCGGAGCAGGAGCTGCCGGTGATTTTTAATGAGTATTGTACCACCTGGGGATGTCCGTCACACGAAAATATCGCAGATATTCTGAACAGTCTCAAGGGGCATGGATGCTCTTACTTCGTCATTGATTGTGGTTGGTTTAAGGAAAAGGATGTTCATTGGGACATTTCTATGGGAGACTACAATATTTCAGAGGATCTATTCCCGGAAGGTCTGGACAAGACAGTGAGTGCCATCAGGAAAGCAGGAATGGTGCCCGGTATCTGGTTTGAGATTGATAATATCGGAAAAGCAGCAAAAGCGTATCAGCTGGAGGAGCATCTGCTGAAACGGGATGGTGTGGTTCTGACTACGAACTTCCGCAGATTCTGGGATATGAGAGATCCATGGGTGCAGGCGTATCTGACAGATAAGGTGATAGGAACGCTTCGCGAATATGGCTTTGGCTATATGAAGATGGATTATAATGACAGCATTGGCATAGGCTGTGATGGTGCTGAGTCACTGGGTGAGGGACTAAGACAGAATATGGATGCGTCTCTTGCGTTTATCCGGAAGGTGAAGCAGGAGATTCCGGGAATTATTCTGGAAAACTGTGCTTCCGGAGGACATAAGCTGGAGCCTCTTATGATGGGAGAATGCTCCATGGCTTCCTTCTCCGATGCGCATGAGTGCGAGGAGATCCCTGTCATCGCAGCCGCACTTCACAGAGTGATTCTGCCCAGACAGAGTCAGATCTGGGCGGTTATTCGACAGACAGATTCCCTAAAGAGAATCGCCTATTCCTGTATCAATACGTTTCTTGGCCGCATGTGTCTGTCCGGGGATGTTACGAATCTGACAAAGGAACAATGGGATATAATTGATCACAGTATTGCATTTTATAAGCAGATCGCACCGGTTATTCGTGATGGCTTTACGACCTATTATGGAACGAAACAGATCAGCTGGCGGCATCTGACCGGCTGGCAGGGGATTCTGCGGGAAAATGAGCAGGCTGCATTTGCAGTGATCCATTCCTTCCATGGAAAACAGGAGGAAATTGTTATGGAGCTCCCGGCGGGAAAGAAATATTGCATTGAGGAGGTATTTTCTGATGCACCGGTAAAGGTATCTCTTGAGGGAAATACGCTTCGATACGTTCCGGAGGAAGAAATGAGAGCTGTTGCAATCCGATTTAGAAGATAAAGGCAATACAGAAGGAGGAAAGAGAATGGTTTATAATTATAAGACAAGAAATACCTGTTCTACGAATATCGCAGTGGAACTGGATGGGGATGTTGTAAAGAATGTAGTGTTTACAGGCGGCTGCAATGGGAACCTGCAGGCGGTTCCGAGACTGGTGCAGGGACTTACGATTGCACAGGTAGAGGAGAGATTGGCCGGAATCCACTGCGGATTCCGGGATACATCCTGTGCGGATCAGCTTGTTCATGCGCTAAAGGAGGCATATGCGGCACAAAAAAAAGAACCTCATTGACGGGATGAGGTTCTTATCTATTCTTTAAAAATTATGCCATTTTGTTGACAGAAGCAGCAAGGCGGGAAACCTTTCTGGAAGCATTGTTCTTGTGATATACTCCCTTGGAGGTAGCCTTATCAATTACGGAGGTTGCCTCTGTTAATGCAGCGGATGCAGCAGCCTTGTCACCAGCAGCGATAGCAGCGGTTACCTTCTTGATTGCGGTCTTAACACCGGATTTGATTGCCTTATTTCTGTCAGCATTAGCTTTGCTAACTAAAATTCTCTTCTTAGCGGATTTGATATTTGCCATGTTTTTCACCTCTCATTTCGCGATACAAAAAGTTCCATGCTACGTCAAAGCCGGACACGGACGATCTAACGTGGCATACGTGAGATATTTTAGTGGAATAATACGAGAATGTCAATACATATTTTCTCTTTTTTTGCAAAAACTAGGAGCAAAGGATGGAGAGAATTATG
>CALZEZ010000094.1 GCA_945643825.1 uncultured Lachnospiraceae bacterium | reverse complement strand
CGCTCGACAAACAGCTCGCGTACATGTTTACCGGTAATCTCTTCTAAAACAGCGCCGATAATCTCGCTGCCAAAACCATAGAGCCAATGAGTTCCCGGTTCAAATGCAAGAGGGACATCCGCCATAGCCCTTACTTCATCGCGTATGGTATGGCTCTCCAGCGCATTTAGCCGTTCCATCTGTCTGCTCATCGCTAAGAAGGTCGGATCCGTGGAGCTTGTGTCCGGCACCATACAATAAGGCAGGCCGCATCGCATCGTGGCTGCATCCATAATCGTAATCGGTTTCTCCACCGGTACAATCTCAAAGCCATTCGGTGTCTGAATCCACTTGTTTACGTTTTTCCACTCCGGCAGATACTCATAAATCGGATCGGTAAAAAGAAACGCACCCTCCTCATAGAGCATTCCCATAATCGCATAGGTGAACAGCTTCGTTGTAGACGCCTGGCGAAACAGAGTCCTCTCATTCACCTTCTCTCCGGTCTCAAGATTGGAACAGCCCGCATATTTTTCAAATAGAACTTCATCGTTCTCCATAATGCAGCAGCCACATCCGGGAACCGTATTCGCTGCAAAATAATCCATCAGCTTTTCCAGTCGGTCAAATCTCCCCATCTTCTAATACCTCTCCTTTTCCGCTTGATTTGCAGTTGACAATTCTCTCTGTCCATATTAGTATTGTATTAAATTAGATTTCTAATTAGATAAATTATACAAGAGGTAAATGCATATGTCAACAAGAAAGGATCTTGATTTACTGCTTCAAAGCTTTGTGGATCGCGGCATTCCGGGATGCTCCCTGAAGGTCGTGCAGCGAGGCACGACCCTTTACGAGGGACACTTCGGTATCACCGACAGGGATACGAAAAAGCCGGTGGCAAAGGATACGGTTTACCGACAGGCTTCCATGTCCAAGGTTCCACTCTACACCGCCATGATGATGTTGTATGAGCGCGGCAAATTCCTGCTGACTGATCCGGTGGGTAACTATCTTCCCGAATGGGCTTCCAGCAAAAAATATGTACGCCATGCAAATGGTTATGTGGATATCGTTCCTACCACAAATCAGATCACGATTCGTGACACACTGTCCATGAAATGCGGTCTGCCTTATTGCAATTTTGATGGTCCGACAAACGACCTGACTCTTCAGGGTATGCAGGAATGCATGCGTCCTCTCTGGGAAAAGGGACATTTCACCCTGAAGGAGCAGCTGTCTGCCGTCTCTAAGGCACCCCTCGCCTGTGAGCCCGGTACGCACTGGATCTATGGTTTCTCAAGTGAGATTGCCGCCGGAATCATTGAGGCAGTCTGTGACAAGCCGGTCAATGATGTGCTAAAAGAGCTGCTCTTTGATCCTCTGGAAATGAAGGATACCGGTGCTATTTTCTACGGCGATATCAAGGATCGCATGGTGACACTGTATGCAAAAGACGAGAACGGCAATCTCGTACCGGGACCGGACTTCTTCGATAAGAAGCATCTTCCGGGAGAGGAAAATGAAGCCGGCTGGGCAAGACTTTTCTCAACTGTGGATGACTATACCAATCTGCTTCAGATGTTAGCCTGTGGCGGAATGTATAAAGGACAGCGCATTATGAGCGCAAGAACCATTGATCTGATGCGCGCAAACGGACTGGACAAGGAACAGCTCAAGGATTTCCAGGATACCTACAACGCCGGTTACGGCTATGGTTACGGTTTCCGCACCCTGATCGATCCGGCGGCCGGAAGCTTAAACGGTTCTCTCGGTGCCTTCGGCTGGACAGGAGGCTTCGGTACCTTCTGCGAGGCAGATCCGGCAGAGGGACTTTCCATCTGCTACATGCACAATCTCATTCCAGATGATGAGAACTATTGTCACCCACGTGTCCGCACTGCGGCATACGGATTATTATAGGAAGGGAGAATAGTCATGTCTGATTTTAAGGATTTGGATCAATTATTACAAAAATATGTGGATGACGGCCTTCCCGGCTGTGGAATGATCATCTGTAAAAAGGGCGAGATTCTCTACGAAAATTACTGCGGATGGGCAGATAAGGAAAATGGCGTCAAGCTGACTGCGGATCATGTTTTCCGTCAGGCCTCTCTTACAAAAATCGCTATGTATACCACAGCCATGATGCTGTATGAGCAGGGACGCTTCCTGATGTCGGATCCTCTCTACGAGTATTTCCCGGAATTTCGCCATTCCACCAAAATCGTGCAGCACGCAAACGGCTGTATGGAGGAGGTTCCGGTTGACAAACCGATTACCATAAAGCAGATTTTCAATATGACCTGTGGTCTTCCGTATGAGATGATCATCGGTGGACTGCCGGTCTCTCATCCGACGGCAACCGCAATGGCAAGAGAAATGAAGGAGCTTCGCGCAAAGGGCTATTTTACCCTGCGTGATCAGATCAAAGCCGCTGCCAGAGTGCCTCTTACCTTCGAACCCGGTTCACGCTTTCTCTATGGTTTTGCAAGTGAGCTGACTGCCGGTCTTCTCGAAGTATTATGTGACAAGCCTGCAGAGCTGGTCATCAAGGAAATGCTTTTTGAGCCTTTGGAGATGAACAGCTCTGCTAACTTCCTCTTTGGCGATTTGGAGAGTCGCCTTGTGAAGGATTATTACTTAAAGCCCGGAAAGAATCTCGGGGATGAGGATGCTCTGTATGTACCCGGACCGGAGCATGCCAGAATGTTTGTAGGTCCGCTTGGAACGGTTCCCGGTTTCTCCAGAGTCATCACCAACTGTCGTGATTACACCAGGCTGATGCAGATGCTTTGCAATGGCGGAAAATATAAGGGCGAACAGATCATCGGTCGCAAGACCATCGATCTAATCCGCACCAACACCATCCCCTCCGAAATACTTGCCGAGGATTTCTCTAACAATTATCTTGCCGGCTACGGCTATGGCTATGGCATGCGTACCCTGATGGATAAATATGCCGGTCAGCACAATGGTTCTCTTGGTCAGTTCGGCTGGACCGGTGGCTCCGGAACCTGGGCAGAATGCGATCCGGCAGAGGGTCTTTCCATCTGCTACATGCATAACCTGCAGCCAAATCTCGAGGAATACCACCATCTGCGCATGCGCGCTGTTGCCTATGGCTGCCTGTAAACCGCTGCCATTACCACAGTTTAACGAAACGAGGAATTACCGTGAACGAACCTCTTCACCTTATTCTTGCAAACGCTTCTCTTGCACATCAAAAAAAATGCAGACAACAGTTTCAGGCGATGAATCTATCGGATGGACAGCCCAAGGTCCTGTCCATCCTGTCTGACCATGAGGGTGTGGTGCAAAAGGAGCTGGCCAGTATCTGTCACGTAGAACCCGCCACGATGACGATTCTGCTAAAAAAAATGCAGTCAGACGGACTGATCGAGAAAACGCCTGTCTCTGTTTCGGGCGGAAAGCGTGCCTTTCGCATCTACTTAACGGATAAGGGGCATCAGATGTCTGCTGCCGTCAACCAGATCATGGAGGATGCGAAGCAGCTTGCCTTTATGGGCTTTACCGATGAGGAACGCAAGCTTTTTTATGTGCTGATCGAACGGCTCACGCAGAATCTGGAATAACGATGTCAAATTAGGTCGTATTGTGCTGTATCGTGACGTATGGCGTTGCATCGTAACGTATCGTGCTCGGACTTATGTTAACTTCGACATATTTGAGATTTTTCGCTTTTTTGTCCCAGTAAATCCGCACTTTTATAAACCTTTTCGAAAAAAAATCCCAGTAAAATTTAAAATTACTGGGATTTTTTTTAATATTTTCCATTTTAGTGCGGATTTACTGGGACTAAATTGCAAAAATTATGAAAAAAGTGCGGATTTCATTTTTTTCAGCTACTGCTCAGCGAAGACGGAGGTCTTCAGCTTCGCCATGTCGAGGTTTGTTTCCATGGAATAATACATTTTATCAAAGTAGGCAGTCAGAAGCTCCATATCCTCCTTAAGAACAGCGTGTCCTTCCTTATGAATATGGATTACCAGATGCTCCTGCAGCCCCTTTTGCTTATAGATCTCATTTGCTTTCAGGTAGCATTCCCACATGGCCGGGGCATTTACCCAGTCTTCACCCATACAGGCTGCAATGATAAAGTAATAGCGACCAGGGGCTGCCGCTAAAGCCGGCAGCATCTCCTGATCCACCGGAATTTCCGATACATCCCGATAATCCAAAAACCGGTCACAAAACCACCCTCTCTCTGCTTCTGACTGCAGACAGCTAAGCGGTTCGTTCTCACCATAGGTATATTTCTGTGGTCCTCCGATGCTCTCAAAGTTATAGGTTTTTCCTGTAGAGGTCACTCCATTGAGGGCGAGTCCACCTGCACCGGAGCACGCCGGCACAACCATACGGAATCGTTTGTCAAAGGCTCCGCAGACCGCCGTTGCTTTGCCCCATCTCGATACCCCTGTCACAATGGATGCTTCCGGATCAAAGCACAATTCCTCTCCGAGTCCACCATAGACTGCATCCAGAATCTTGGCAGCACCCCATGCCCATGCCATCAGGACACCGGTTTGCTCTTGGGCCTGCTTCCCGTACGGATAAAGCTCATAGAAGCAACCCACATGCTTATCATCATCCGACGCAATCTGATAGCTGTCCATAAGAATGACGCCATATCCGTGTTCCAATGCGCAGTCCTTCGATTCAATCGGATGCATGCATATGATGAAGGGAGCACTGCCGGAATAGCGAACCTTCTTTTCATCCTCCGGCATAAACACTTCTATTGTAAAATCCGCCTGTCTGCCGCGGGTCTCCACCTGAATGTTCACACGATTTTCTCCCATTCGCGTGTAGGTAACCTTCTCCCCCTCCCGCCAGATGCCGTAGATATTTTCCTGATAAAACCTTCTGTAATCCATAGCGTAACCCTCCCTTTCCTCATCATACTCCCCGGCCATCACTTGTGCAACAATCTGTTGCATAATACAAAAAGCAATACAAAATTGTACAAAAGGAGTGCTATTTTGAGTAAATAGTGCTATAATTTTCTATAAATCGACAAACAATCTGTAGGAGGTATTTTGTTATGAAGCTTAAGAAAAGGGATGCTGCATTAACAGAAGCATTGTCCGGCCTGGCGCCGGTTGATTATTCATCCTCTCCCGTGCTTGCGGATGTATACCAAAGGCTGCTGCAAGGCCGCGATGCCTTTGCAGAAATCTATGAATTAAATGTCAATGCCGTTTCAGAGATCAGTGCGCTGGATCTGGAAATTCAATTCTATACCGAACAGCTGCTTAACATCACGCAGAGCGTTGCAAACGCCACAAAGGATATCCACACAGCGGCAAGTGAATCAGCCGAGGTTTCCGGAATCGTCGCAGGGCGTCATGAGGATCTGACCAATACCATTATCACTGTGTCCGAGGAGTCCTCACAGGTTTATCAGAAAATTGATGACAGCCAGAAGAGTCTCACCGGAATCCGCAAGCTGTCAGAGGATACCATCTCTATCTCCCAGCAGATGCAAAAGGATATGACACAGTTATCCGATATCATCCAACACATGAATGAGGTAATCGGCGCAATCCAGAACATTTCTACCCAGACAAATCTCCTGTCACTGAACGCCTCCATTGAGGCCGCCAGATCCGGAGAAGCAGGCAGAGGCTTTGCCGTAGTTGCGGATGAGATTCGAACCCTGGCAGATGAAACCAAGACGCTCACCAACAATATGGGACAATTCCTTGCAAGCGTACAGGCAGCTGCACAGGCCAGCTCCACCAGTGTTAACCGTGCGATTTCTTCTCTGGAGGAGGTAAACAACGAAATCCAGAACGTCTGGAAGCTCAATGAGGAGAATCAGATTCATATTGCCGAAATCTCGGACAGCATCAGCGGTCTGGCAGCTGTCAGTGAGGAGATTTCCAGCAGCATGAACGAGATCCAGTCCAGCGCAAGCAATATTGAAGAAGCCTGCGCCATCCTGGAGAACAATACCGGTACGCTCCAGCAGATCGGTGACAGCTGTTCCGTGGCAATTAAACCCATCAGTGCCGTAGAAAGCCGCATGGACAATGTTTTACACCATATGGTAAGTATGTCAGCCGACATCTTCTATGAATT